>JALVPA010000001.1 GCA_027026055.1 Campylobacteraceae bacterium
ACAAACTGCATCAAATCAGACGGATGAAAATGATGCCCGAGCTTTTCGATGTCCAAAAGACCGCGCTCAAAAACGGTGCGATTATGAGTACGCTTTCGGGTTCGGGTTCGACATTTTTTAATCTCGTCTATGCAGACGATGCGGACAGGATACATGCCGTATTGCAGGAAAACTTTCCGAAATTTCGCATCTTTACGCTCGATCTGGACAACCATGGCGTATTGACGGGTGAGTGATACTGCCGTCTTAATCTCTTTTTGGATATAATTATGCGGAAATGTTCTCAGCCTATACGAATGTGTGTCGCATGTCGAAAACGATCCCCTCAGCATACACTGATACGACTCAAGCAGGAAGGAAAGAGTGTCATTCCGTATAATGGTTACGGGAGAAGTTTTTATCTGTGCAAATCGTGTGTAGCGGATGAGAAAAAAGTCAAAAACTTGTCGAAGCGTTTCAAGCAGGAATACGAAAGTTTCGCCAAGCTTTTAAAGGAGTTTACAGATAATGGATAAAATCAGGATCCAAGATGTCGCCGTGGAAGCGGGTCTATCGAACAACGAAATGGTAAAAAAAGCCAAAGAATTGGGATTTGACGTGAAAGCACCCAATAGCTCCATTAGTGAAGAGCAAGCCGCCGTGTTGTTCGATTATGCGCTAAACGGCACAATTCCGCCGGGATACGGAAAACCGAAAAAGCAACCGTCGATTTCCCAAAAGAGTCGGGTTGCGAAAAAGAGCTCCGAAACGATGGAGAAAGAGAGACAGACGAAAAAAACGGTGGAAAACAACGAAGCGAAAGAAGAAATATCTGAGAAAGAAAAACATGTTTCGGAAGAAGTGAAAAACGCCGTTTCGGAAAAAAAGTCGCCGGAGACACCGAAAGAGCCTAAAAAACGTAAAGGTATCTCGGTTATTAGTAAAAAGAGTGCCGAAGACGAAAAGCTTTCCGAACCGGAAGAAGAAAAGAAACCGAGACGAAAAACGCTTTCAAGAAGCGGTATCAAAATCGTTAAAAAGGCACGACCTTCCGCTTCGAAAGCAGCGGCAAAGCTTTCTCTCGATAAGGTTGCAAGCACTCCCGCTCCTTCGAAAAAGAAACAAAAAAAGGGTCCCGCGCAAGCCAAAGAGAGCGGCGTGAAGATCGACATTTTCAATCACGACTCGTTAAGCGGCGATATCGACAGCGGTTTTGGCGAAGAAGAGGTGGTATTGCTCGACTTTTCCGACAAAAACATCTACGAAGAAATGATGCGTCAAGAACAAAAACGCAAAGAAGAAGCGAAAAAACGCGAAGCGATGTTCGGAAACGCGAGTGGACAACGTCAGCACTTTCGCCCGCAGCAGCGTCGTTCGCTCAAACGCGGCGGTAAACGCAAAAAATATGATAAAAAAGAGCAAAATATGCAGATCACTTCGGTGGAAATTCCCGAGAACGTACGGGTATACGAGTTTGCCGAAAAGGTGGGCAAAACGGCGGGAGAAGTGATAAAAGTCCTTTTTGCGCTCGGCATGATGGTAACCAAAAACGACTTTTTGAGTAAAGACGAGATAGAAATTCTTGCCGAAGAGTTCGGTGTCGAAGTGCGTACGGTCAATCCGCTCGACGAACTGGACTATGTAGCGGCTTACGATGCCGTAGAGGACGATTATCTCGAGGAGCGCCCGCCGGTGATTACGATCATGGGACACGTTGACCACGGTAAAACCTCTCTGCTCGATCGTATCCGGTCGACGAAAGTGGCGGCGAAAGAAGCGGGCGGTATTACGCAGCATGTTGGTGCCTATCAGGTGGAAAAAAACGGTAGAAAAATCACCTTCGTCGATACACCGGGACACGAGGCTTTTACTTCGATGCGTTCGCGCGGTGCGCAAGCGACCGACATTGCTATCATCGTCGTAGCCGCCGACGACGGTGTGATGCCGCAGACAAAAGAGGCTATTTCGCACGCCAAAGCGGCGGATGTACCGATGATTTTCGCCATTAACAAAATCGATAAACCCAATGCCAATCCCGATAATGTTAAGTCACAATTGGCGGAGATGGGGATTCTTTCGATCGATTGGGGCGGCGAATACGAATTCGTACCGGTCTCCGCACATACGGGCGAAGGAATCGACGAATTGTTGGAGACGATTTTGTTGCAGGCGGAGTTGATGGAACTCAAGGCCAATCCCAAACGTCCCGCCAAGGCGGTAGTGGTCGAAAGTTCTTTGGAAAAAGGGCTGGGACCCGTCGCCAATATCATCGTCAAAAACGGTACGTTGAAAGTGGGCGACAATGTCATCGTCGGAAAAACCTACGGACGTGTGCGGGCATTGAAACTCGATGACGGTAGTAGTGCCAAATCGATCGGTCCGAGTACTCCCGCAGCCGTTATCGGATTGCACGAAGTGCCGACAGCCGGCGAGATTCTCGTGGCGATGGAAAGCGAGAAACAAGTACGCGAATTGGCGGAGAAACGTGCCGAGTACGAGCGTGCAAAAGAGCTCTCCAAATCGACAAAAGTTTCGTTGGACGAGCTTTCGGATTTGATTGCGGAAGGGCAGATAAAAAGCCTTCCTGTCATTATCAAGGCGGATGTACAAGGTTCTCTCGAAGCGATCAAAGGCAGCCTTGAGAAGCTTAAAAACGACGAGGTAAAGGTACAAATCATTCACGAAGGGGTCGGCGGTATTACCGAAAGCGACGTAACCTTGGCGGATGCCAGTGAGCACGCGGTTATTTTGGGATTTAACGTTCGACCGACGGGTAGCGTGAAGAAAAAAGCCAAAGAGCTCGGTGTCGAGATCAAAACCTATTCAATCATTTACGACTTGATAGACGACGTCAAAAACTTGCTCAGCGGATTGATGAGTCCGGTTATTCGCGAAGAGGTGACGGGACAAGCCGAGGTGCGGGAAGTCTTTGTTGTCGGTAAGGTGGGCACGATTGCGGGATGTAAGGTGATTGACGGTGTCGTCTCCCGCGGATCGAAAGCGCGCTTGATTCGCGACGGTGTGGTCGTTTACGACAGTAGTGTCTCTTCGCTTAAGCGCTTTAACGATGACGTCAAAGAAGTAAAAAGTGGTTACGAGTGCGGTATGATGCTTGAGAATTTTAACGATATCAAAGTGGGCGATATTATCGAAACTTACAAAGATGTCGAAGAACAAGCGACACTGGAATAACGGAGCGTCGATGACCCAAGAAGAGATCAAACGCAAACGTACCGAATCGCTGCTACGCGAAATCATTCCCGAGGCGTTGGCAACGCTGGACGACGAACGCATCAACGGTTTGCTTGTAACCGAAGTGATCTGCTCCCGCGGCAGAAGCGATGCAAAGGTCTATCTCGAAAAGAGTTTTTTGACGGAAGCGGAGCAAGCCGAAGCGCTCAAACAGCTACGTAAAGTAGCGGGATATTTGCAAAATCATATCAAAAAGTCTCAAGGATGGTACAAATCGCCGCGTTTGAGTTTTACCTTTGACGATATGCTCGAAAAGCAAACCCGTATGGAAGCGCTTTTCAAACAAATAGCGACTGAAAGAAAAAAGGACGACGATGCCTCTTGAAAAAGAGATGGAAAAACTGATCGAAGCCAATGGCGCTTCGTTATACGATACCGAAACGGTCAAAGAGAACGATGAGACAATCTATCGGGTTTATGTGACAAAACCGGGCGGGGTGTCGCTGGAGGATTGTGTGGCGATTACACACGATATCTCTCCGCTTCTTGATGTCTATCCTCCCGTTTCCGGGGCGTACAGGTTGGAAGTGAGTTCTCCCGGTATAGAGCGCAAACTAACCAAACCGTCTCATTTCAAAAACTCAGTTGGTGAAAAAATCAAAGCCAAAATTCTCGGCGGCGAAAAACTCAAAGGTACGCTAAAGGCCGCTGACGACGAAGGTATCGTTATCGAAACCAAAGAGGAGGAAGAAAAACGTTTCGGATACGGTGAACTCGGTACCGTAAAAACATATTTCGATTTTTAGTCTCCGCATTTAAACCTTCTTTTCCCTTCTTTAACAAATAGCTGAAAAATTTCGCTTTTTTTCGTTTGAAATGTTATAATTGATACAATGGCGGATTACATATATACGATAAAAGCTTCTGAAACCAAACGCACAGCGGCAACAGGGTTACAAAAAACCCGGATCGTGTGAGGAGAGAGAAGAATGAAATTTGGATATGATATTTTGATTGTTGATGACGTGGTGGAAAATATTCAAGTGGCGATGAATATTTTAAAAAGTGAAGAATATAACTTCGCATTTGCAAAAAGTGGAAAGGAAGCACTTTTTCTCCTGAAAGGAGGAAGTTTTGATTTGGTATTGCTTGATATCATGATGCCGGAATTAAATGGTATAGAAACTTTTAAAATCATGAAAGAAGACCCGAAACTGCAAGATATACCGGTTGTATTTTTAACGGCAAAGACAGATATAGATACGATAGAAGAAGCATTTAAACTGGGAGCCGTTGATTATATCACAAAGCCTTTTCATCCCGGCGAGCTACTTGCAAGAGTAAAAACACATCTTGAATTATATCGTGCAAAGAAAATTCTGGAGCTCAATAATATTTCGTTGAAATCTCAATTGGTAGAGACAGAAAAACGGGTACGTACTGAGCTTGAACTTGCGCAACAAGAGATTATCGATACGTTGATGGAAATAGTGGAATCCGTGTCCGATGAAACCGGTAGACATGTCAAAAGAGTTGCGGAAATATCGCGATTGCTGGCACACGAATCACCGGCGCTTAGCATAGAAGATGAAGAGTTGATTTATCTTGCATCACCGATGCACGATATCGGCAAGCTGTTTATACCCCATGAAATTTTACATAAACCCGGAAAGTTGACTCAAACGGAATTCGAAATCATGAAAACGCATACTACTAAAGCGCATAGGGTTTTGAAAGTATCGAACAGAAAAATGCTTAATGCGGCGGATATCATTGCAACGCAACATCACGAAAAATGGGACGGTAGCGGATATCCTTACGGATTAAAGGGGGAAGAGATTCACATTTACGGGCGAATCGTTGCCATTGCGGATGTGTTGGATGCTTTGACTCATAAACGGTCGTATAAAGATGCATGGAATATAGATGAGGCGTTTGATTATATAAAAGAACGAAAAGGCACACAATTCGATCCGAAACTTGTTGATATTTTATTGCATAACAGAGAAAAAGTCGAGTCGATATTGAAGGAGTAAAAATTTTCATACGATTCGAACAAGACAAAAAAGAGGAAGGGGTATGTTTGTCAGGTTGTTGCTGCTGAATTTGTTTGCGGCCTTATTTGTTTGTAATCTATGGGCGGGTCAAGTAGCGGAGTATCAAATCGATAGTAAGGAAAATTTCCCTCATTTTACCCAAGAAGAAAAAAATTGGATAGCAAAACACAAGAGAGTAAAATTAGGTGCGCATAAAAAATGGATCCCTTATGATTATGAAGATGATTTCGGCAACTATTCCGGTATAGCTGCGGATATACTAAAAATTATATCGAAAAAGAGCGGATTGAAATTTGATGTCGTACCTGACAAATGGGAAGAAACGCTTCATAAGTTTGCTACGCATGAACTTGACGGTTTAACTGCCGTGATCGAAAATAAAGACGAAAAAGCGGATTTTTTATATACGGTACCATATATCGAAAGCCCAACCGTTGTTGTCACACAATATAGGCGTGACGATATAAGCGATGTGAACGACTTGAAAAATAAAACGATTGTCATAAATAAAAAAGCATATTTTAAAGAATGGCTTAAAAAAAACTATCCGACTATGAATTTGATATTATTGAATTCGAATGTTGCGGCACTTAAAGCTGTGGCATCCGGTAAAGTCGATGCGTATATAGGTAATGCCGCAACTGCCAAATATCTCATAAAAAAGTATAATTTTTACAATCTGAAAATAGTAGCCAACGTACCACGTTCGAAGATAAAACTATCGATTGCCGTAGCCAAAACAAAGCCGATGCTTTTTTCCATTATCGACAAGTCTCTTCGATCGATTCCGAAAAAGGAATTTGATAGGATTGTTCGAAGGTGGTTGCGGACTCCGGGAGCCAACTTCGTATTGTTGACAAAGGAAGAAAAAGAGTACATCAAAAAACATCCTTTTGTGACGGTCGGTGACGGTGACAGTTGGGCACCTATCGGATTTGTCGAAAACGGAAAATATGTGGGAATTGCCAAAGATGTTCTTGATCTGATATCGGAAAGAACAGGGTTGAAGTTTAAAGTGGTCAACGGTGATTGGAGTAGGTTTTATGAAGAGATGATTGACGATAAAAACGGTAGTGTCGATATGCTCGATACGTTGCAATTGACACAAGAAAGGCTTAAGTACTTCAATTTTACGCCGCCGTATATTACGATGCAAAAATATTTTTTTATCCGTGACGATATTTCAGCCAAAACACTTAAGGATCTCGAAGGGAGAACGATTGCGATTCCGAAATATTGGAATGAGATCGAATTTGTCAAAACACATTTTCCAAAACTTAACATTTTGGAAACGGAGACGTTTCTTGATGCCATCGATGCCGTGATCACGAAAAAAGCCGATATATTGATCGACGACTATACGGTTTTGGAATATACATTGGAGAAACGCGGTATCTACAATATCGTTCCCTTTAAGATGGCAAGCAAAGATGCTATTGACAAAATACGTATGGCGACGAAAAAAAAGAACCGTGTTTTGGCGTCTATTCTTTCCAAGGGGATTAGAAGTATTACCGAAGCGGAACGTAGAGAAATATATGCCAAATGGATCAAATTCAATAAACCGACTACAAATAAAATAAAATTTGAAAAAAGTGAGAAGAATTGGATTGAAAAACATCCCGTATTACACTTTGTTGCCGATCCCGATTGGGCACCGTTGGAGTTTGTGGACAAAGAAGGGCACTATCAAGGCATGGTCAAAGAATACCTCGATTTGATTTCCGAATTGACAGGTTTGACATTTGTCAGAACCAAAGCGAATACACGGCAAGAGGGCGTTTCGTGCATAAAAACCAAAAAATGCGATATGTTCTCTTGTGTTAAAGCGACATCGGAACGCAAAAGATTTTTATATTTTTCAAAACCATACTTCTCGTTTCCTGTCGTAGCGGTGACGAAAACCGATAAAATGTATGTCGAAGATTTAGATGCGCTAAATGGAAAAACAGTTGCCGCCATCGAACGATATGCCATTACGGATTTGATGAAAAACAAATATCCGAAAATCAAGCTTTTGATTGTTACCAGTGTTAAAGAGGCATTGGAAGCGGTTTCGAAAAAGAATGCTTATGCTTTTGTGTCGCTTCTTCCGATTGCCGCATACAATATCAACAAATATGGATTTACCGACCTTAAAATTGCCGGTAAACTGGATAAGAAATTCGAGTTTTCTTTTGCAATAAGAAAAGAGTTGGGGCATGAAGGTGTTGCGATTCTCAATAAAGCGTTGAGTCATATTTCAGAAGCGGAAAAAGAGCGAATTAAAAACAAATGGTTAAGTATCAAGTTGAAAAAAGTAGTGGATTATACTCTTTTATGGATCGTTCTTATCGCGAGTACGATTATAATCGCGATTATTCTTTACTGGACGAGAAGACTACACAAAGAGATACTTTATCGTAAAAAAATCGAAGAAGAACTCAGAATCGCAAAAGAAAAAGCCGAATCGGCCAATCAAGCAAAATCGATGTTTTTGTCCAATATGAGTCACGAGATTCGTACACCTATGAACGCTATTATAGGTTTTACCGAACTACTTGACGAACAACTTAGGGACAAAAAATTAAAAAAATATGTCGATACCATTAAAAATTCGGCGCATGCGCTTTTGAGGCTTATCAATGACATTCTCGATCTCTCTAAAATCGAAGCCGGAAAAATCGAAATTCAAAAACGACCGGTCAATGTGCATAAGTTGTTTGAAGAGGTCGCTTCGATTTTTATGCTCAAAGTTCAGGAAAAAAGACTTCGTTTTGTTTTGGAGGACGATCGATCTATTCCCGATGCCCTGTTGTTGGATGAAACACGTTTGCGCCAAATATTGTTGAACCTTATAGGTAATGCTATCAAATTTACCGATGAGGGGTATATTAAATTTAGGGTGCAAGCTTTGGCAATCAAAGATCATAACTCCAAGGTCGATTTACGAATCGAAGTCGAAGATACCGGCGTGGGAATTCCTTCGGATCAGATTGAGAAAATATTCGGTGATTTTGAACAGGTCGAGGGACAAGATACGAAAAAATATGGCGGAACGGGTTTAGGGCTTGCCATTTCTTATAGGTTGGCAAAAATGATGGGAGGAGAACTCAAAGTCGTTTCCAAAGAAGGAGAAGGATCGATATTTACGCTCGAATTACCTAATATCGATATTGCTTCACTCCGAAAACAAGAGGAAAAAGAAGAATATAAACGTAAAATCGTCTTTAAAAAAGCCAAAGTTCTAGCGGTAGACGATGTTGAGGACAATAGAGAACTTATCGTGAGTGATTTTGAAGACACACCAATAGAGGTATTTACCGCCGATAATGGCAAAAGTGCGATTGAAGTTTTCAAAAAAGTGCATCCAGACTTGGTACTCATGGATATACGGATGCCGGAAATGAACGGATTCGAAGCGGCAAAGGAGTTAAAAAAAATCTCCGATGTTCCGATAGTCGCTCTTACGGCGTCTATATCGTATGAAAACGATGAAGAAATAGATTTGAGGATATTCGACGGCTTTTTGAAAAAGCCGATTTTAAAAGAAAAGCTTTTTGAAGCGCTTTCGCATTTTCTACCGCATACGGAAGCGGAAATCGAAAAATCGGAAAAAGAGATATCTTTGGACGAAGAAGCGCGTTATATTATAAAGAGAAATAAAGAGAAAATCGGTGTGCTTGTGGAAAAGGCAAAAACGACAAACAATTTCAACGATATTTCGCAGCTTTATGAAGCTTTAAAATCTATGGCAAAAAAGAATGAAAATGCATCGCTTGCCGCTTTCGTCGAAATGCTTGGCGATGCAATCGCTACATTCGATATCGCCCAAATTATGAAATTGTTGGATATGATTGGGGAGCATGGGGTATGAAAAAGTTTTATTGGGTAGCGTTCGTTTCTTTTTTGTTTGTAAACGCAAACGATATCGATGCGATTGTCAATAAAAGAGCGCCACGTCATGAAACGTTTGTTTACGGAGAGGAAAACGGAACCTTTTCGGCTACACTGAAACTTTTTTATATGGCGAGAATTTACGATGGCAATCAAACCGATTCCGCTGCTTTCAACGGCGGTGGCATATTCAAATACGAAAGCAAGACTTTTCACGGATTTAAGCTCGGTATGGCTTATTACGGCAGCCACAGAATAGGGGGGTTATATACGAGAGACGAAGGTATCGGTACCTTTATGCTTCAAAAAAACGGAGACGATATTCATTTTTTGGGTGAAGCGTATTTGCAGTATGTTGTCGATAAAACGAAATTTAAAATCGGTCGTCAACAACTTGTGACGCCGATACTGAAAAAGATCGAAGAGCGTCTTTTGCCCACCGTATATCAAGCGGCGACGGTAAAAAACAAAGATATCCCGAAAACACTTGTTGAAGTCGGCTATGTGAATGCATTTACCGGATTCGGTTCGCGTTTGAGCGGGTTTGAAAAAAACGAACGCATGTGGGGAGACGAGGGTGTAGGGTACATATATATCGAAAATAAAAGTTTTAAGCGTTTTTCGGTGCGAGCTCAATATGTCCGATCGCTTTCGGATACGTATATGAGAAGAAAAAAAGGTACGCAAACGCTTTTGGAAAAAAAGGCGAAGATTAAAGATTATCGATATTTTGATTTTAAATATACCTTTCTTTTTAATAAAAACATACATTTGAGAACCAAAGTGCAATATTTGCAAAACACTTATTATCGAGAGCCTGATGCCAAAGCATTACGCTTTATAGCTACGGTTCCGACATCCAAGATAAATTTCATAATCGAGTGGGATCGCATCAGAGGCAATCATATAAGACCGTGGTACGGTAGATTGGAACCGAGTAGCGGAAAAGGGTGCTCGATAGTTTTCAAACACAATCGTAAATTTCGCCTTAAATTTAGATATTTACGTGTAGACACTCTCACAGAAAAATATATTGATGACTTTGTAGAATATAGTGTAAATTTAAAGTACAAAATCGATCATAGATCTACATTTCGAACTATCGTCAATATAAGAGATCAAAGTAGTGTTGCCGAAAAATTGTTTCATGAGGGCAAAGGCGGTAGAGAAGATAGAACGGATATAAGGATTGTCTATTCATGGAATTTTTAATGTCGACGATACAAATGTATACGGCATATTGTTTTACATAAAATGCATTCGTCATAATATAATCCGAATTTTCGGCTTGTTTCAAAAAATTTTCACAATTTTTGGTTATGATTGAAATAGAAACAAAAAAGGAAACGGATGCGATATCTTTCGATGATCGGAACGCTATTTGCCGGTGTTACGCTTTTTATTTATGCCGGTACATCCGAAAAGGTCGACGATTGGGATTTCAATGCGACGGCATACGAGGCACAATTGTCGAGTTCGTATCCGATGGCTACGGTAAACATTATGCCGGCACCGGTCGCCAAAATGCGGACGAAAACGGTCGGATTTGCGGTTGGCGGCGCGAAAGATACAAACAATTTTTTGCTCAATATCAAAAACGGCTATTTGCCAAAAATCGACAGTATCACCTACGAAGGGGTCTTTTATCGGCACTATTTCGATATCGATACCAACGCGCAAATGTGCGACGCTTTGCTGTGTCCCACGTATGCCTTGGCGATCGATCGCGATCCGTTTGCGAAGCGGCGTCGCTATTTTGTCGCGGTCGGACTCAAAGGAGGAAAAGCGGCGCAAAACTTCAAGCGACCTCCGCTCAATTTGACAGTGGTGTTGGACGTGTCGGGTTCGATGAGCAGCCCTTTCGATAAGTATTATTATGACGCAAAAACGAAAAGAAGCGCACGAAAAAGCAAACTCGCCATCGCCACTGAAACGATTGTTGAGATGATGAAGCATCTGCGTCCCGAAGATAGGCTGGGAGTCGTTCTTTTCGATGATCGCGCTTACAAAGCCAAACCGCTTCGTAAAGTCGCGAAGACCGATATGCAAGCGATTGCGAAGCATATACTCGATTTGCAGCCGATGGGTGGAACGAATTGGAGTGCGGGATATCAAGAGGCGTTGAAACTTTTCGACGGTGTTGTCAAACAAGGGTATGAAAATCGCATACTCTTTTTGACCGATGCGATGCCCAATCGCGGCGAACTTTCCAAAGAGGGTTTGTTGGGATTGGCGAAAGAGGCGGCAAAAGAGGGGATTCATACGACTTTTATCGGCGTCGGTGTCGATTTCAATCCGACATTGGTCGAATATATCGCCAAAATTCGCGGGGCGAACTACTATACGGTCGGTTCGCAAAAAGATTTCGAAAAACGCTTGGATAAAGAGTTTGATATGATGGTGACGCCACTTGCGTACGATTTGCATCTGAAAATCGACGGTGAGGCTTTTGAAATCGATGCGATTTACGGCTCGCCCAATGCCGACGTACATACGGGAGATACGATGTATGTATCGACGCTCTTTCCCAGTAGTGCCGACGAACGCGGTGTCAAAGGTGGCGTTGTGTTGGTACGTTTGAAGCCGAAATCTGATGCGTCGAAGGAGAAGAAGATAGCGCTAAAAGCGGAATATCTCGATCGAGAGGGTAAACGACACAGTGTGCGTTCGGTAGTCAATTTTGATCGTATCGCAACGATACCGTATTATGACGACAGCGGCATACGCAAAGCGATTGTGTTGAGTCGTTATGTTTCGTTGATACAAAATTGGCTCGTCGATGCACGCAAAGGATGCAACGATCGTCGGACTTTCGAACCCATAGAGATTTTGCGACAAAGATGCTTCGTCTATCCCCCGCTTCGACCGGAATATCCGAAATTGAGCGAATGGGAGAGAGCTTCGTGCAAATTGGAGGTGAGTGAAGGGTACGCAAAGCTCTTTTCGGTTTTTGCCGACAATTTTACCGAAGAGATGCGTGCCGTAGGAGACGTTTCGATGAATGAAGAGGCGGAGGTGTTGCGTCTGCTCATTGACCGTGCCGAAAAGAAGGACGATTGGAGACTTCGCCGTTAGGCGTATCCTGCTATAATTTTTTTTATGAACGACACATTTTATATGCGCCTTGCCCTTGAGGAGGCGTGGAAATATCAGCTTTTAACCTATCCCAATCCTACGGTAGGGGCGACGGTATTGCACAAAGGGCGTATCGTCGCGGTTGAAGCGCACCAAAAAGCGGGCACGTCGCATGCGGAGGTCTTGGCGCTGCTTGCGGCATACGAGACGATGACAAACGAAAGCGTCGATTTCGACAAATTCGATGCACTCAAAGCGCACGATTTTTTATTAAGCCTTCCCGCAGGCTTTTTTGCCGAGTATAGTCTCTATGTGACTTTGGAGCCGTGTGCGCACGAAGGAAAAACCCCTTCGTGCGCATCGCTGTTGTCGCGTCTTAAACCCAAAGAGGTCATCTTCGGTATCGACGATCCCGTCGAAGGACACGGCGGCGGTATCGAACGGTTGCGTCAAGCGGGCATTGCGGTGCGTAGGGGTGTGCTTGAAGAGGCTTGTCGCGTACTTATCGAACCCTTTTTGATAGCGCAAAAGCGTACCTTCGTTCTTTTCAAATTGGCACAAACCCTCAACGGAAAAATCGGCGGCGGGGTGATTAGCGGAAAGGCTTCGCATCGGCATACCCATCGGTTGCGTGCCGTATGCGACAGGCTGCTTATCGGCGGCAACACCGTACGAGAGGACAGACCGAGGCTCGATTGTCGCTATATAGATGCGCCGCCGCCCGATATTTATATCTATTCGAAACGTACTACTTGGGACAAAACGATTCCTCTTTTCGGTATCGAGGGTCGAGAGGTAAATATAGGCGACAGCCTCGCTTTTTTGGAACGTCCGGGGTTTGTGTTGGTCGAAGGGGGAGAAGGGATGTTGCATGCGCTGCACGATCGGATAGATTGGACGTTGCACTATCTTTCACCTAAGCTTTCTTCGAACCAAATATCCTATAATATCGACACGCAAACGCAATTTTTGCATCATGCCTCATGCGGAGAGGATGTGATGCTTTGGAGTAGATGGCTTGGGCATAGAAAAACTGGAAGATAAAGCGTTAAAACAACAAAAGATCGTTGAGATGTTCGACAATATCGCCGATACCTACGATTTGGCGAACCGTGTTTTGTCGATGGGAATTGACATTTCGTGGCGTAAAAAAGGATGTGATAAAGCGTTTGAAATACTGCAAACGCCTACCGTCGAAAGGGTGGTCGATGTGGCGACGGGTACGGGTGATTTGCTGTTGATGTGGAAAGAACGTGCCGCCAAACGCGGTATCGCAATCAAACGGTACACGGGAGTGGATCCTTCCAAAGGGATGCTGGAAGTGGCGCGTAAAAAGGTCGATTTTGCGGAGTTCGTCGAGGCCAAAGCGCAAGCGATGCCGATAGAGGATGCTAGTGCCGATATCGTCTCCATCGCCTACGGCATTCGCAATGTCGTCGATCGCGAAAAGGCGTTGTGCGAGTTTCATCGTATCTTGCGCCCCGGCGGTTTGGCGGTGATCTTGGAGTTTACCAAACAAGATCGCAGCGGAGTAGTCGACAAAATGGTCGATTTCGGGATGAAAAAGGTCTTGCCGCGCATCGGTGGGCTTATTTCCAAAAACTACGAAGCCTACAAATACCTTCCCGACTCTATCGAAGCCTTTCTAACCGCCGAGATGTTAAGCGAAGAGCTTGAAGCGGCGGGTTTTAAGATGCGCTATGTCACCTCTTTTTCGATGGGAATCAGTACGCTTTTGGTTGCGCAGAAAAATTAGGAATTAGAAATGAGGAATGAGGAATGAGGAATGAGGAATTTTGGAGGCGGGACTTTAGTCCCGCAATATAAATATACGGAAAAGATATCGTTGCGGATCTACCCCAAAGAGTGAGTAATGAGTAATGAGGAATTGCGGATGGGTTTTGAGGATTGCATAAACACTTTTCAAAAAAATAGCATACCGAAACTATTCACTATTCACTATTCGCTATTCACTACATCTGCAAGGAGTTTTCCTTGCAGATGATGACCGTCTCCTCACTCAATGCCAAAATCAAATCTCTTCTTGAGGCCACTTTTATGCATGTGACGGTGGAAGGAGAGGTGAGTTCGGCGACTTATCACGGTTCGGGGCATCTTTACTTTACGCTTAAAGACGACGAAAGTACGCTTCGATGTGTGATGTGGCGCAGCAATGTCGCCAAAACGAAATTTCACATCGAAGCGGGAATGCATCTGGTGGTGCACGGTTCGGTCGGTGTCTATGTGCCGCGCGGCGAATATCAGCTTTATGCCGTATCGATGGAACCGTACGGACAAGGCGCATTGGCGCTTGCGTTCGAACAGCTCAAGAAAAAACTCGAAGCCAAAGGTTATTTTGACACGGCACGGAAAAAAAGATTACCGAAGTTTCCAAAACATATCGTACTTGTGACGGCGGAGGGCGGTGCGGCGTTGCAAGATATGCTCAAGGTGATTCGCAAGCGTTGGGAACTGCTGCGGGTCACAGTCGTCGATACGCCGGTACAAGGTGAAGGAGCGGCACAAAAAATTGCCGAAGCGTTGCGTTACGCCGATACGCTGGGTGCGGATATCGTCGTCACCGGACGCGGCGGCGGCAGTACGGAAGATTTGTGGGCGTTTAACGAAGAGGTCGTCGCCGATGCGATTTTTGCGATGCAAACGCCGGTTGTCAGCGCCGTAGGGCATGAGGTCGATACGCTTATTAGCGATTTTGTCGCCGATATGCGTGCCCCTACGCCTTCGGCGGCTATGGAGATGATATTGCCCGACAGAGACGAGATGCTCTATTATCTTGATGAAATGTCGGTGGGATACGACGAGCGGATAGAGCGTCTCTTTGCTTTCAAGTTTGACAAAGCAAAACATCTGCTTTCTTTGCTGCATAGTTACGCGCCGATGAAGCAACTTGTAAATCTACTCGAATACGCCGAGTCTTTGAAAAAGCAGTTGACATTTACGATAGAGCAATATTTTTTAAGAAAATCCGTAAATTTACCTTCGTTACAAAGAGAATACGAAACGTTCTTCGATACGGTATTTTCCGCAAAAGAGAAACAGCTTCGACTTTATGAGCAGAGATTGCTTCAGCTCAATCCGCGTGCAGGCCATAAAAAAGGGTGGGCGCGTATTTTCAAACGAGGGAAAGTCGTTTCGCTTTCCGAGTTGGCACTACGGGAAGAATTTACGATAGAAGATGCGGAGACGATTGTGCGGGCGAAATGCTTAAGTAAAAAAACGGTATAGTGCAATATTTGTTTGTCGAACCTTATATGACGAATCGTTGAAAAGAGAAGAGAAATGGGAAATTGGATCTTTGCGCTCGGAGGCGGGATAGTTGCCGGATTGGGGATGGGAATCGGCATAGCCGTAAGTAGAGAAAGCAAATTAAAAAACAGTTATAAAACAACATTGTCCGCGTTGGAAAAAAGCTTTTCGGTGAGCGACGATGCGATCTTTATCGTAAGCGAAGAGATGGAGTTTCTTTTCACCAATCCGAAAGCTCAAAAACTTTTGTCGATTCCGAAAGCAACGTTTAAAGAGCCTTTTAAAGAGTCGATATATATACGTATCAAAAATGACACGCAACCGTTACAGGAGTGTTTCGATACGGTAAAACGTCATAAAAAAGAGACATTGTACACGTTGCCCGATATTGTCATCTCCAAAGAAGAAAAAGTTAAAAACGGTAAATCCGTTACGATGTATATCGAGCCGCTTTACGATCAGAATCGACGAAGGCTCTTTCTTGTTATTTTAAAAGATATCGAACAAAAACGCAAAGAAACGGCATTGATGGATACTCATCAACTTACGGGTTTACCGAATAAAATTCAGGCAAAGAAAGATCTGCATCGTTTTTTTTCTCAAATCCATCAAAAAAAGCATCAAAAAATGGCGTTGATGGTGGTCGAAATCGATCATCTCGTCAAAATCAGAGCGACTATCGGAGACGAGCAAGCCGATAAGATGCTGCAATCCATTGCGAACGAATTGCAACAAATGGCGCAAGAGAACGGTTATCATCTCTATCACACCTTTAGCAATCATTTTTTGTTTATTTTACCCGAAATCGAAAGCAATGTGACCATTCATGCTTTTTTCGATACGATGCAAAAAAAATTGAAAAACTTCTATACTCTCGATGCTGCAAACTTGCACATGAGCGCTTCCGTCGGCGCCGTTATCTATCCGGAAGGCAGTACGACCTATACGATATGGGACAACTGTTACAAAGCTTTGGATGAGGCGAAAGAAAAGGGTCACGGCCATTGCATTATCTATAAGCGTGCGGAGATTGCTCAAAAATACGACGAAATTAAACTTTACAACGCCATTCACGATGCGATCGAAGGAGGAGAATTTGAGATTTATTACCAGCCTATCGTGCGTACGGGCGATCACGAAGTAGTGGCAGCAGAGGCGTTGATACGATGGAAACACCCCGAATACGGATATGTGCCGCCGCCGATTTTTATCCCAATGTTGGAAAAGTCCGGGTATATCGTTGAGTTGGGGAAGTATGTACTTTCCGAAGTACTCAAGCAACAAAAAAAGTGGGAACTTTTCAAATTCAAACCCATCGAAGTATCGATCAACATGTCTCTTTTGGAACTGGAATCCGGAGAGTTCGTAAGCTATGTGTCGCAAAAGTTGCAAGAACATCAAGTAGCACCGGAGTTGATCAAGTTTGAGATCACCGAGGGTATCGCGATGCAAAACGAAACGGTCATTGCCGAACAACTCAATGCTTTGAAACGCTTGGGGGTAGGGATCGCTTTGGATGATTTCGGGACGGGGTATACCTCTTTTTCTTATTTGAAGAAAATACCGGCGACGGTACTCAAAATCGATAAAAGCTTACTTGAAAATATCGTACGCAACCAAGAAGATCAACAGATCATCCATGCCATGATCGAACTCGCACACAATTTGGATATGAAAATTGTTGCGGAGGGGATAGAGACGAAACAGATGGTCGATATCCTAACGGAGTTTCGTTGCGATTATTTGCAGGGATACTATTTTTCCAAGCCTCTCCCGGTATTCGAATTTCAAGAAAAAATACGTTTTTCATCCAAAGTCGATACGACGCTTTCCGAACCGAAAGTTCAAAACGCACTAAACACGCCGCCGGTACGCAGTGTCAATCAACGTATCAGAGAGTATCAAAAAGAGGATGAAGACGACATTTTGGAGTTGAAAGAGTAAAACAGTAAGAAGAGAAGTCTTCCAAGAAAGGAAGAGAGGGGATTACATCATCCCCATGCCGCCCATGTCGGGCGCCGCCGGTGCGGCGGGTTTGTCCTCTTTGATTTCAGAAACGGTCGCTTCGGTCGTGAGCAAGAGGCTTGCGACGCTTGTAGCGTTTTGCAATGCCACACGCTCCACTTTGAGCGGATCGATGATGCCCGCTTCGAGCATATCGACGTACTCGCCCGTTGCGGCGTTGAAACCCAAGTTCGCTTCGTCGGAGTTGGCGACTCTGTCGGCAACAACACCGTCGTCGTATCCCGCATTTTCGGCGATTTGTCTCATTGGCGCAAAAACGGCGCGAAGAATAATGTCCGCACCCACTTTTTCGTCACCGCAAAGATCGAGCGATACGTTTTTCGCCGCTTTGACAAGCGCCGCACCGCCACCGATGACGATACCCTCTTCGACCGCCGCTTTGGTCGCGGAGAGCGCATCGTCGACGCGGTCTTTTTTCTCTTTCATTTCCGTTTCGGTAGCGGCGCCGACTTTGATAACAGCCACACCGCCGGAGAGCTTCGCCAAACGCTCTTGAAGCTTCTCTTTGTCGTACTCGCTGGTGGTGTTTTCGATCTGAACTTTGATCTCTTTGACACGCGCTTCGACCGCTTCTTTGTCGCCTTTGCCGTCGACAATGGTGGTGTTGTCTTTGTCGATCACCACACGTCCCGCTTTACCGAGATCCGCTAAGGTCACTTTTTCGAGCGTCAAACCGAGCTCTTCGGTGATGACGTTACCGCCGGTGAGGATCGCGATATCTTTAAGCATCTCTTTTTTGCGATCGCCGAACCCGGGCGCTTTGACCGCAGCGATGTGAAGTACGCCTTTGAGGCGGTTGAGCACCAATGTCGCCAACGCTTCGCCTTCGACGTCGTCGGCGATGATGAGTAGCGGGCGACCGCTTTGTTGCACTTGCTCGAGTACCGGAATCAAATCTTTGATAGAACTGATCTTGCTATCGGTGATGAGCAAGAGCGGATTTTCCAGTTCGCACGTCATCTTTTCGGAATTGGTGACGAAATAAGGCGAGAGGTAGCCTCTGTCAAACTGCATACCCTCTACCACTTCGAGATCGTCGTTGATTCCTTTGGCCTCTTCCACGGTAATAACGCCGTCTTTGCCCACTTTTTCCATCGCTTCGGCGATGAGATTACCGATATTTTCGTCGGAGTTCGCCGAAATAGTCGCTACTTGGGCGATCTCTTTTTTGTCTTTAACCTCTTTGGCGACTTTTTTAAGCTCGTCAATGATTGCCGAAGCGGCTTTATCCATACCGCGTTTTACTTCGATAGGATTGGCGCCCGCGGTGATGTTGCGCAACCCTTCTTTAAAGATACTGTAAGCAAGTACGGTAGCCGTTGTCGTACCGTCACCCGCTTCGTCCGCCGTTTTGCTGGCGACCTCTTTGACAAGCTGCGCACCCATATTTTCAAGTGTATCGGGAAGCTCGATCTCACGCGCGACGCTCACACCGTCTTTGGTGATGTGAGGCGCGCCGAAGCTTTTTTGAATCAAAACGTTGCGTCCTCTGGGACCCATTGTTACTTTAACGGCGTCCGCCAACTTCGTCACACCTGCGAACAATCCGTTTCTTGCGCTATCTGCGAAATGAATCTCTTTTGCCATCTTTCTCTCCTTCTTATCTGTTTTTTATATTAGCCTACGATACCCAATACGTCGGAAACTTCGAGTACGAGATACTCTTTATCTTCAAGTACCAATTCCGTACCGCTGTATTTGCCAAATACGACCGTATCACCTTCTTTGACTTCTTCTACATCGCTACCGATAGCGAGTACCTTTCCGCGTGAAGGCTTCTCTTTGGCGTTGTCCGGAATAATGATACCGCTAGCCGTTGTGGTCTCTTCTTCGATGCGTTCGACCAAAAGTCTGTCACCCAGTGGTTTGAAATTCATGTTGTCCTCCAACGTTGAGATCTGATTTTGTTTGATGGGATTGTACAACATTTTTTTCAATTTGTCAATAACATTTAGTCAAAAAGACTAAAATATTTTGCAAATTTTTTTACAGTTTCGAGTTGCGTTTCACTATTTATGGTATAATTCTGCGAAAAATCGTTAAGGAGCGATCATCATGGAAAAGAAGCAAAAAAAGGTGGTCATTTTTACTTCGCCCACATGCAAATGGTGTACGGTGGCCAAAGATTATTTCAAAAAACGCGGGATGAAATTCAAAACCATCGATATCACCAAAGACGCCAAGGCGGCAAAAGATTGTGAGAGACACGGTTGTAGAGGCGTGCCCGTAATCTTGATCGGGAGTCGATGGATTTGTGGATTCGATCAAAAAGCGATCGAAAAGGCATTGGGATAAGGTATTTAATGGTTTTTTAAGAAAGAATCGATTAAACTTTCGACCTCCAAAGACGTCAAGGTAGCTCAGCTGGTTAGAGCGCTGGTCTCATAAGCCGGAGGTCGGGAGTTCAAGTCTCCCTCTTGACACCATTTATACCTCTTTCGAATAGATTTCAAACTCAATAAACTCTACATGCATCGTTTTTTACAAAAATCATCGCTTTCTTATTTGCGGCATTGATAGTTTAATTAAAAAAAGAGTAATATATAGCTACACAACCGGATTTCGAAAATTTCAAAAGAAGGGGTATGTTATGACGAAAAAATTGTTGGGCGGTTTGACGGCGTTTGCATTGGCAACGAGTCTCTACGCAGACGAATTGGGCAGTAGTCAACGCTTTATCGGTCTGGAGATCGGTGCGGGACAAGTTCAAGGAGATACGCCTGTCGAGATAGGACATGAGGGTGATGCGATAGAATACGGTCTACGCATCGGTGCACAAGACGGTCAATGGCGTACGACGTTTTTGTTCGACTATTTCGATAGTTCCGACGATGATCAAAATGTCGAGAAAGGAATGCTGACGGTTGATTATTTCTTCCTTGATTCGCTCTCGAACAGTGTACGTCCTTTTATCGGAGTAAATCTCGGTTATGCAAATTACGAGAGTACCTTCTTTGACGATTCCGGCGTTCTTTACGGAGGACAAGTCGGCGTTGTCGTCGGTTTGACGGAAAGTATCGATCTCGATATTGCGTTTCGCTACTCTTTGAGCGATATCGATATTATGGATCATACCAGCGAAATTATGTTGGGTGTCAATTACCTCTTTTAAAAGGTTTTGTCTATGAAAATGAAATATGCGGGTTGGGCGGCAGTTGTGACGGCTGCAATCTTATTGAACGGATGCGGAAGCGACAGTAAAGTGAACGGAGGGGCGGGAAGAACCGGTGAAGCGACCATTTCGATTGCGCCGTACGGTTCTCCGACCGCTTCGAGTATCGGCGGATGTATTCAGTATTTCGTAGTGCATGGAATTGATGATAACGGTGTGGCCATACCTCATTTGAACGTCAAGGCACGAATGATTGTGGATCCTAAAGTAGGAGGAAACAACGGTATCGTCTTTATCGACGATTCGACGGTTAAATTTAAAGATCCGACACAAAACTTCGAAAGTTTACGTATCACGAGAGAAAATAATCTTATTATTCGTCCTTTGCCTGCGCGAGCACATCCGTCTTATGTAGGCGACTGGGGTATTTATTCGGTCTTCGGTGACACTCTTGTACTTACAGATCCTGCATACAACGTAACGCCGACGGATGGTTTGTCGTATTACGTGGGTGACGAGAGAGCTTTTGTAAAAGGAAAATTTGCCGTAGCACATATCGATAATTTGAAAGACGGTAACGGAACAGTAATGACGGAAGACGGCTATACCTATTTTGCTATTGCGTATGATGAAGTATTGGGCGAAAAAAATATTCCTTTTGTGGTCGGTGCGCATATCGAGGGATATCGCGTAGGCAATATCTATGAAGGAAGATTTGCCGATTGTGCCGAAATTGAGGATATCAACGTCACAGCAGAAACCAATAGCACTTCATAGTTATAGATAACCTACGTTTGGCGATAGGCGGATTGCATATTAACCGCTCAACCGCCTTTATACTTTTTTCCACTATAATTTCCCGATTTATATATAAAACCGGACAATCATCATGATAAATTTAAAATACCTGGAAAATCATTTCGAAGAGGCGGCATTACGTCTGCAACAAAAAGGTGTCGATACGGCGCTTTTGGAAAAACTTAAAACGCTTTTTTCCAAGAAAAAAGAAAAGACGGCGGCACTCGATGCGATGCGTGCGGAGCAAAACGCGTTTTCCAAGCAGTTCGGCATCTATAAAAAAGAAGGTAAAGATATTGCCGAGCTCAAAGCAAAACTCGATGCCAATAAAAAGGCGATGGCTCCGTTGGACGAAGAAGTAAAAGCATTGAACGAAACGCTGAACTCTTTAGCGTTGCAGATCCCGAACCTGCCCGATTCCAATGTGCCTATTGGAGAGGACGAAGAGGAACATGTCGAAATCAAGCGTGTTTCGGAGCCGCGATCATTTGATTTTCAGCCGCACGCGCACCGGCAGCTGGCGGGGCACCACGGTTG
>JALVPA010000002.1 GCA_027026055.1 Campylobacteraceae bacterium
ATTCCTCATTCCTAATTTCTAATTTCTAATTTCTAATTCCTCATTCTCTTACGCTCCCTCGTTCATCAAGGAGAGAAACTCGTCGTTATTTTTGGTCTTGAGCATTTTACTAAAGAGGAATTTGAGTCCTTCGACCTCCTCCATATTTTGCATCGCGTTACGCAACGCCCATACTTTTTGAAGCGTTTCGGGGCTTACTAATAACTCTTCTTTACGCGTACCCGATTTGGTAACGTCGATAGCGGGATAGACGCGTCTTTCGGCCACATGGCGGCTAAGCACCACTTCGGCGTTACCCGTTCCTTTGAACTCTTCGAAGATCACCTCGTCCATCCGGCTTCCCGTATCGATAAGCGCCGTGGCGATAATCGTCAGCGATCCGCCCTCTTCGATATTACGTGCCGCACCGAAAAAGCGCTTGGGTTTGTGTAGGGCATTGGCATCCACACCGCCCGAAAGTACTTTTCCGGAACTTGGTGTCACGGTATTGTATGCACGTGCCAAGCGCGTAATGGAATCAAGTAAGATAACGACGTCTTTTCCCATCTCCACACGTCGTTTGGCGCGCTCGATCACCATCTCCGCGGTACGTACGTGATTTTGCGCGGGCAAATCGAAAGTCGAAGCGTACACCTCTCCTTTGACGGAGCGCTCCATATCGGTTACCTCTTCGGGACGTTCGTCGACCAAAAGCACCATCAACGAAGCGTCCGGGTTGTTATGCGTAATACCGTGCGCGATCTCTTTGAGCAGCTCCGTTTTACCGGTACGCGGCGGCGCAACGATAAGCGCACGTTGCCCTTTGCCTATGGGCGCAAAGAGATCGATGACGCGCCCCGTCAGTTTCATCGGATTGTATTCGAGTTTGAGCTGTTCGTCGGGATAGAGCGGTGTAAGGTTGTCGAAAAGCGGACGCTGTTTCGACTCTTCGGGGGGCATATAGTTGATCGCCTCGATTTTAAGCAAAGCGTAGTACTTCTCTTGATCTTTGGGAGGACGTACCTGCCCCGTGACGATATCGCCGTTACGCAAAGCGAAACGCTTCACTTGCGTGGAACTGACATAGGTATCGTTGCCCGAGTTTGCGAAGTTACCGTCGATGGAACGCAAAAAGCCGTAACCGTCGGGCATAATCTCCAAAATACCCGTATAGAGGATAAAGCCTCCCTGGCTTACTTGCGACTTGAGGATTTCGAAAATGAGATCTTTTCGCTGAAACTCGTTGGGGTTCTCCACCCCTACCTCTTTGGCGATCTTTACCAATTCGTCCAGCGGCTTTTGCTGAAGCTCTTCGATTTTATACCCTTGTACAGGTACGTGCGTACGGTTTTTTTTGCCGTTTTGGTTATTGTTTTTCTTGGTTGTAGTCGTATCGCTCATGGATCCTCGTTATGATATGAGAGTTGCAGTAGCCGAAGTCGTGACGATTCGAACCGTAAAATTGCGATTACTGCATGTTGTCTTTGGTGTCGTATCGATTTTATCGATTGTAGTGGGCGCATTATAATCCAATTTGGCTAAAAAGTCAACTTTTGGCGATTTGGGACTATAATAGGCATATTTCAACCAAGGAGCCGAAATGTCGGTGGAATCGCATATCAAAAAAGTCTTACGCAACATACAGTTGCATAGCCCGGGACAAACGGAGTTCTACCAAGCGGCGCACGAAGTGCTTTACTCTCTCGTTCCCTTACTCGAAGAGGACGATCGCTACGATCGTTACAATATCCTGGAGCGCATCACCGTACCCGAGCGCACCATTATCTTTCGCGTATGCTGGACGGACGATCATGGTCGTATCCGTACCAACATCGGTTATCGCGTGCAGTTCAACTCCGCCATCGGTCCCTATAAAGGCGGTTTGCGTTTTCATCCCAGCGTCACGCTCGGTATCGTCAAGTTTCTCGGTTTCGAACAAATTTTCAAGAACGCCTTGACAGGTTTGCAAATCGGCGGTGCAAAGGGCGGAAGCGATTTCGATCCCAAAGGCAAAAGTGACAACGAAATCATGCGATTTTGTCAAGCCTTTATGAACGAACTCTATCAACATATCGGCGAAACACGCGACGTTCCCGCCGGAGACATCGGCGTGGGCGCACGCGAGATCGGCTACCTCTTCGGTCAATACAAAAAACTGACCCGTCGTTTCGAAGGGGTACTAACGGGCAAAAGCGTCAATTGGGGCGGTTCGCGCGCCCGCAAAGAGGCGACGGGGTACGGGTCGGTCTATTTCGCCGAAAACGTTCTCAACAAATACGGCGACACGCTCAAAGGCAAACGATGCTGTATCTCGGGATCGGGAAACGTCGCCACCTACACGATCGAAAAACTTTACGATATGGGTGCGCTTCCCGTCACATGTAGCGATAGCAAAGGGACGATTTATCATAAAAAAGGTATCGATCTCAACTCGCTCAAAGCAATCAAAGAGATCAATCGCCAATCCCTCGAAGTCTATGCGCAAGTGCACCCGGATGCCGAATATATCCCCGCCAGCCACTATCCCGACGGCGGTCATGCCGTATGGGAGATCCCCTGCGACGTAGCCTTTCCGAGTGCGACGCAAAACGAACTGACGTTCAAAGACGCTCAACGC
>JALVPA010000003.1 GCA_027026055.1 Campylobacteraceae bacterium
ATTTCGAAAAGCTCAACTACCCCGAAGCGATCGAAAAGTTGGCGTCGATGTATAACTTTTCGTTACGCTATACCAAAGGTACGTCGGATCATCAAGACGCCAGACGCGTTCTCGAAACGATACAACGGTGGTATGTTAAAAATCTGGAGACTACACCCGAAGCAAAAGCATACGTTACCGGCAGAGGTATCGCGCAAGCCGTTATGGAGCGGTTCGGTATCGGATATGCCCCCGAATCGAATCGAATCATGCACTTTATAGAGAGCCATGCGTTGCCTCGTCCCAAAGCAGTGGAAGCTGGAGTGTTGGCACAAGGCGAACGCGGTCTCTATCCGCGTTTGACGGAGCGTATCACCTTCCCCATCTATTCGCCGGGAGGGGCGATTGTGGGATTCGGAGGCAGGACGTTGGGCAACCATCCCGCCAAATATATCAATTCGCCGCAGACGAAACTTTTTAACAAATCGCGTTTGTTATACGGCTATCATCTTGCCAAAGAGAGCGTTTACAAACATCGTCGTATTATCGTATGCGAAGGGTATCTCGATGTGATTATGTTTCATCAAGCGGGCTTTACCGAGGCGGTGGCGACGCTGGGAACCGCACTGACCGCCGATCATTTGCCTTTGTTGCGAAAAGGAGATCCCAAAGTCGTATTGGCATACGACGGTGATAGTGCGGGTGTGGCCGCGGCGACGAAAGCGGCGAAGATGTTGGCCGCCGCGGGATTCGACGGCGGCGTAGTACTCTTTCCCGACGGCAAAGATCCCGCCGATATGATTGCCAAAGGCGAGCGCGAAGCGGTAGCGCGGTTATTGCGTAAAGCGGAAGGATTTGTTCCTTTTGTATTGGAAGAGACGGTGAGAGGTTACGACACGAACAACCCGCACGAAAAAGAGCGTGCGTTTAAAGAGGTGCGTTCTTTTTTGGATACGCTAAGCCCGATTATGCGCGATTCGGCTCTTTCGCTTGCCGCGACGCTGCTTGAAGTGCCGCCTTCGATGTTCGTCGGTAAAACCGGTGTCGAAAAAGCAAGCGAACATATCAAACACCCCACCCAAGATATCGCGCTATTGAGTTTGATCAAAAGTATGATAGAACATCCCCAACTGGTCGATTTCGTTTTGGCGTTTTCGGACGGAAAAATTTTCGGTAAGTACGAAGCGCTCTTTGCGATTGTTTCGGAAGGAAACAACGAACATCCCGAATTAAGACGGCTATTGCTCGACGAAAATATCGCAACGCTTGACGAAGAGACGTTCAAAAAGACGCTCCACTCTCTTCTTGTACGCCGTTACGAAGCGCTGCTTCGACACATCGCGGCAAATCGCAATATGCCGTACGACAAACGCAGCTTTTTGATACGAAAAATTCGCGCCGACATTTTGCCGAGACTACGCAGAGGAGAATGGATTGCGTTCGATGCAGCATTGTTCGAAGTGTAACGGAGGAGTTTGGTTATCGGTTAAAGGGAGTTTTAATCAAATAGAAATGATGTGTATTAGGTTAATCTAATGGTGGACCCTATCGGGATCGAACCGACGACCTCTTCGCTGCCAGCGAAGCGCTCTCCCAGCTGAGCTAAGGGCCCTTGTTTCGTATGACACTGTTACAAAAACGAGGGTTAAAAAAAGATGGTGACCCCTAGGGGACTCGAACCCCTGTGGCCAGGATGAAAACCTGGAATCCTAACCGCTAGATGAAGGGGCCATCGTTAGATGGTGCGGTAACAAGTTTCTCATGGTGACCCCTAGGGGACTCGAACCCCTGTGGCCAGGATGAAAACCTGGAATCCTAACCGCTAGATGAAGGGGCCATAAGCAACTTGTGAGCGGCATTATATAGATTGAACGCTTAAAACGTTCTTAAAATGGTATAATCCGAAGCAAAAATCGTAAGGATTTCGTATGTATAAAGTGTTGGTGGCGATAGCGGCGATATTTTGGGCGGCAGGATGCCGTCAACCGCAATACGAACGGACGCGTACCGCGTATATTGTGATAAAGACACCGCAGTTGCGTTATGCCGACATGGGATTTGTCGAAACGGGTAAAGAGACGATGCGCGTGCAGTTGTACGCAAACGGTGCGGCGCAAACGGCGTTGGAGATTACGCCGAGCCAAGTCTGTAGCGGTCGTTTCGCATGTCTGAGCAAAGAGGCTTTTAACGCACGCTTTTTATCCGCCGATTATCCCGCCGATACGTTGGAGAAGATTTTACGCGGATTGCCAGTCATGCAAGGTGAAGGGATACGTAAAACGAAGCGGGGGTTTACGCAACGTATCATACGGCAAGGAAAATATGCGATCGACTATCGTGTTTTAGGCAATCGTACCCTCTTTCGCGATACAATAAACAAAATTCACATCAAGGTCGTCGAACAATGAAATACGTAGGCGCTCACGTCAGTGCGAGCGGCGGTGTGGAGAACGCACCGCTCAACGCTATGGATATCGGTGCGAAAGCGTTCGCGCTATTTACGAAAAACCAACGCCAATGGAAAGCCAAACCGCTCAGCGAAAAGAGCATCGCCGCTTTTAAAGAAAATCTCGCAAAAAGCGGTATCGCTCCCAAGCATGTGTTGCCCCATGACAGTTATCTGATCAATCTGGGACATCCCGATCCGGAGCAACTGCAAAAGTCGCGCGACGCTTTTATCGACGAGTTGGTACGCTGCGAGCAATTGGGGCTGGATAAGCTCAACTTTCATCCGGGTTCCCATCTCGTCAAAATCCCCAAGAAAGATCCCGAATATGCCGCGAAAGTGTACGATGCGGAGATGCGGTGTTTGGATATCATCGCGGAGTCGATGAATCTTGCCATCGAAGCGACGGAAGGCAGCCGTGTCAAACTCGTCATCGAAAACACGGCGGGACAAGGCACCAATCTCGGCTACAAGTTCGAGCATCTTGCCTATTTGATAGAGCGTACCGAAAATAAAGCGCGCGTGGGTGTGTGTCTGGATACCTGTCATACCTTTACGGCGGGCTACGATCTGCGTACGCGCGAAGCCTACGACGAGACAATGCGCCTCTTCGACAACATCGTCGGATTTGCGTATCTTTCGGGAATGCATATCAACGACTCCAAGCCCAAACTCGGCAGCAGGGTCGACCGCCATCACAATCTCGGGATGGGTGAAATCGGTTGGGACGCCTTTCGCTTTATCATGAACGATCCGCGAACGGACGATATCCCGTTGGTGCTCGAGACGATCGACGAATCGCTCTGGCCGAAAGAGATAGAAGCGCTCTATGCGCTTGTCGAAGCGTAAATTTCAAAAGGAGGAAAGGATGAAAGAGTGGACAAAAGCGGCGATAGTTATATTGGCAGCGACGGGAGTCGCATCGGCGGGGGCCTATAAGCTTCCGGAGCAATCGCTCAACTCCATGGCGTTGGGTGCGGCGTATGTCGCCCATACGACGGAAGCGGACAGCGCCTATTTTAACCCCGCGAATATGGCGTTTTTGAGAGAGGGGCATTTGATCGATGCGGCGGCGACCTTGGTGCATCTCTCGTCGATTTCGTATCGTTTGATACCGCCTTATTCGGGAGAGAGTGAGGATGAAAACATCTTCGTTCCGACGCTGCATTACGTTTCGGAGTCGATAGGCGACTTTCGATGGGGAGTTTCGATCGTGGCGCCCGGCGGATTGTCGCGCAAGTGGGAGAGTCCCTATCAGCGTCTTTATGCCGAAGAGTTTACGCTTGAAAATATCGAGCTCAACCCCGTTTTTTCCTATAAGCTAAACGACAACTTCGCGGTGGGCGGTGGTTTGAGAGTCGTCTACAGTAAAGGTACGGTACGTAGTAACGGCGGAACGATCGCGCCTATCGCCAGGGAGATGAAAGGCGATACGGTGGA
The DNA here is from genome assembly GCA_027026055.1 of Campylobacteraceae bacterium. GTDB lineage: Bacteria > Campylobacterota > Campylobacteria > Campylobacterales > Sulfurovaceae > JALVPA01. The sequence continues at coordinate 3,866 of JALVPA010000003.1, forward strand.
GTTCGGATACAATGTGGCGTTAAGCTATCGACCGACGGAGGATATCGTATTAGCGGCGACCTATCGCTCCAAAATCGATTTGGACGAAGAGGGACATGCCGATTTGAGTTTTATGGGGATGACGCAACGCTACGGTGCCGATGTCTCCGTACCGCTACCCGCGGCGCTCAATATTGCCCTCTCCAAAACGTGGGACAAGACTTTTACGTTGGAATTTGTTTACGAGCGTACCTACTGGTCGGCGTATAAAGCGCTCGATTTCAATTACGATACGGCTTTGCCCGCACCGCTGGTACCGATTTTCGATGCGCCGCTGGATCGTAGCTGGAAAGACACCGACACTTTTCGTATCGGTGCGACGGCGGAATTGGGAAAAATCACGGCGATGTTCGGATTCGCTATCGACGAGACGCCCGTACCAATACGTACGATTGGCTTCGAGCTGCCCGACAGCGATGCCAAAATTTTCAGTATGGGATTTCGCTATCGTCAAAGCGAGCACCTCTCTTGGGGATTGGCGTTTTTGTACGACGATAAGGAGTCCTTGACGCTTCCTGCGGGAGTCGCCGAGAACAAAGTGTTGCACAACGGTGGTAGTTTCGACGACGCTGCGGCGTATTTGATCACTTTCGGGATCTCTTACGAGTATTGAGATGGCGACGCCACGATACGATACGCTCTACGAGATTGTCGAAATACAGGCGCAAAAGCGCGGCGGTAAGGTCGCGCTTTTCGTGGGAAAGGAGAAAGTGCGCTATCGCGACTTGGAGTCGCGTGTCGATGCGGTAGCGGGATGGTTGAGAGAAAAAGGCGTTGCAAAAGGCGATCGTATCGCGATTTTTATGCGCAACAGTGCGGAGTTTGTCTATACGGTTTTTGCCGCGATGAAACTCGGCGCTATCGCCGTTCCGATCAACACCTTTTTGAAGTCGGAAGAACTCGACTATATCCTTGAAGACAGCGGAGCGAAGATTCTGGCGGCATCGTTGAGCCTTCGCAAAGCAGTCGATGCTTCCGCGGCGGCATCGCAATGCGATATCGTATGGGAGGGCGAAAGCGGATTGCATGCCGACGAGATCGATTTCGCTTCGATTTTACGTAGCGATCGTAGCGCCGAGGCGGAGAAAGTAAACGGCGAGGATACGGCGGTGCTTGTCTATACATCGGGTACGACGGGTAAACCCAAAGGAGCGATGTTGTCGCATCGCAATATCCTTTCCAACGCGGAAGCGGGACGTATTGCGGTCAAAGTGACGCCGAGAGACAGAGTGATCTTGTTTTTGCCGATGTTTCACTCTTTTACCTTTTCGATCGGTATGGTGTTGCCGCTTTATGCGGGAGCGAGCATCGTCGTGATTCAGTCGCTACAACCCTTTTCAAATATCTTCAAACAGACGTTGCTCAAACGCGTGACGATCTTTTTCGGCGTCCCCGATGTCTATAACGCTTTGGTGCGCGCAAAATTACCGTGGTATTTTATGTGGTTCAACGCCGTTCGGGTTTTTGTCTCCGGCGCGGCGGCGCTGCAACCCAAAACGTTGGATGCGATGGCACGCAAATTTTCGCGTGCTACGCTTTTGGAAGGGTACGGACTGAGCGAAGCAAGCCCCGCGGTGAGCATCAATCGTCTCGACAAACAAAAAGCGGGTTCGGTAGGACCGGCACTGCCCGGGTACGAGATTAAGATTGTTGACGAGAATCTTGCCGAGCTTCCCCGCGGGGAAATCGGCGACATCATCGTCAAAGGCGACAACGTCATGCAGGGCTACTGGCGGCGCCCCGAAGCGACCGCCGAGACGGTGGTCGGCGATTGGCTATTGACGGGCGATATGGGCTATATGGACGAGGAGGGGTATCTCTATATCGTCGATCGCAAAAAAGATTTGATTATCTCCAAAGGGATCAATATCTACCCCAGAGAGATCGAAGAGGTCATCGATCGCTTCGAAGGGGTCAAAGCCTCCGCGGTGATCGGCGAGGTGGATGAAAAAAGCGGCGAAGTGCCCGTAGCCTATATCGAACTTGAAGAGGAAGCTGCGCGCCCCGACGAGGGTGCGCTCAAACGTCATCTCAAAGCGCATTTGGCAAACTACAAAATCCCCAAACGATTTTATTTTGTCGATGCGCTGCCCAAAAACGCCACGGGAAAAGTGCTCAAACGCGCTTTGAGAAAGGGGTGAGCCATTCGAGCCGTCGTCAATGCGCGCATCGTTATGCCCGAAGGCATTGTCGAAGGCAAAACGCTTCTGTACGACCGCACGATACGCGCCGTAACCTCCGAGATCGATACGGACGTCGTTGAGGTGTACGATGCCAAAGGCGCCTATTTGGCGCCGGGATTTGTCGATATTCATATTCACGGTAGCGGCGGCGCGGATACGATGGACGCTACCGAAGAGGCGCTTTCGACGATAGCGCGTATTTTGCCGGGTACGGGTACCACCGCGTTTGTCGCGACAACGATGACGATGTCCTACGAGAGGATCGTTGCGGCATTGGAGGCGATTCGGCGTTACGAGACCAAAGTGGGCGAAGCGACCCTGCTCGGTGCGCATCTGGAAGGACCGTTTCTCAACCCGACACGTAGCGGCGCGCAAGATCCGTCGCATATCGTCCCTCCCGATACGCACCTTGTTTCATCCTATGCCGATATCGTCAAACTCGTTACGTTGGCACCAGAAGTCGAAGGGGCGGAGGCTTTCGTCAAAACGGTACGGGAGCGCTTTCCTCATATTGTATTGAGTATCGGACACTCCGAGGCGAGCTATGCGCAAGCAAGCGAAGCGTTCGCGTGGGGAGTGCGTCACGTAACACATCTTTTTAACGCCATGTCTCCTTACCGTCACCGCGAACCGGGTATCGTAGGGGCATGCTTCGACGACGAATCGACAACCTGTGATATCATTGCCGACGGCGTGCATCTGCACTCCCACCATTTGCGATTGATAAAGCGCATGAAAGCGGAAAAAACGATTTTGATTACCGACGCGATACGCGCAGGTTGTATGAAGGCGGGAAGATACGACTTGGGCGGACGGACGGTGCGGGTCGCCGAGAGTCGTGCCGTTTTGCCAGACGGGACGATTGCCGGTAGCGTGGTGAAGATGAACGAAGCGGTACGTCGCTATCGCGACGAAACCGACGCGACGTTGTGCGAGGCGGTCTATGCCGCTTCGACGGCACCCGCGGCACTTTTGGGGCTTTCGCGCAAGGGGCGCATTGCGATAGGATGCGATGCCGATATGGTGATTTTTGACGAGGATTTGGGTATCATACGTACCGTTATCGGAGGCGAATGCGTCTATGAGGAGTGAAAATGTTCGGATGGTTCAAGCGTAAGTGTCGCAAAGTCTATGCGCCCGTCGACGGGCAAACGATCGACATCACGGAGGTACCCGACGAGGTCTTTGCGCAAAAGATGGCGGGAGAGGGTGTGGCGATACGCCCCGAAACCGATCTTTTTTGCGCGCCGATTGAAGGTACGATCAAAAAGATTTTCCCGACGAACCACGCCTATATCGTCGACGACGGTAAAGGGTTTTCGGTAACGGTGCATATCGGACTGGAGAGTGTCGGATTGAAAGGCAAGGGGTTCGAACGTCTTGTCGAAGAGGGGGCGAAAGTCTCTGTCGGCGATCCGATTGTACGTGTCGATTTGTCCTATTTGGCGCAAGAGGGTATCGATTGTGTTACGCCGATTATGCTTTCCGAAAACGCCGATCGCAAACATGTAGAGAAATTTTTGCGTATCGTCAAACAAGGCGACGAAATCATGGAGGTGTGTTGATGCCGCAACAATACGGAAACGATCCTTTGACATATATACTCTATGCCGTCATCGTTATTGTAACGATTATCGTGCTGAAGATGCCGAAAAAAAAATAGAAGGTTGTTACCTTCTTCTACATATTCCTAAAAACCGCCACCACCACATATAAATTTATCAACTGAAGTATTATTTTTATTTTTTATGTTCTATAATTTAATTATCTTAATAAAAAGGAGGCGAAGTGATGAAAAAAATTGTACTTTTTTCATTGTTGACGGTGGCTGTGCTTCAAGCGGAAGAGGCGAGCGATCTTCGCGTGCAAACGATGCAAAACCTCGAAAAAGGGATGGAGACGATTTTAAAAGGGCTGATGTATAACAACAAAAGCATCATACTAAAAGGTGTCAATACGATCGACAAAAATACGAAAAATATCGCACTTTTCGATATTAAAGACGAAGAAGGGGTGAATTTCAAGCCAAAAAAATACTCCGAAGCGGAAGCGAAAGCGTTGACGAGACTTGCCGAAAATGTGTTGACCTCTTTTAGTAAAGGCGAGAAAAGAAGAAGTCTCGATTATTTCAAAAAACTTCAAAATCAATGCATCAATTGTCACGCTTTGATACGCGGTTGGTAACACCGGTCGCGTTGTCGTGACAATCTGCATATTGTACGCCGTTGCATTCTCTCTTCCCCTGAAAACGGGCTTTTTCTATAGATACCTATTCGATAAAAAAAGTAATAATTCCGTATACTTGACGTATGGATATATTACTATTGGAAGACGACAGGGTTTTGTGTGCCAGCTTGAAAGAGTATTTGGAAAGCGAAGGCTACCGAGTCGATGCGGTCTATCGCGGGACGGATGTTTTCGAACGGACGTTTGTCAAACAATACGACCTGTATATTCTGGATGTCAATGTACCCGGAGAAAACGGTTTTGACGTATTGAAGGCCTTGAAAGAAGCGGGCGACGAAACGCCTGCGATCTATATTACCGCATTGACCGATATTGCTTCGATTCATCAAGGTTTTCGTATCGGAGCGGAAGATTATCTCAAAAAACCCTTCGATCCCGAAGAGTTGGTGATACGTATCAAAAGCAAATATGAAAAAAAGCTTTCCACTGTGGAGATACAAGGTTTGAAGTACGACCCCGTACGAAAAACGATCGAAAAAGAAGGAAAAATCATTCCGTTGGGGGAGGTACAAACGGCACTTTTTCATAGGCTTGTTACGCAGAAGAACCGTATCGTGGAAAGTTACGAATTGATGGAACTTCTGGAACAGCCGAACCCCAATGCGTTGAGGGTCAATATCGCAAAGATAAAAAGTAAACTCGGGATCGAAATTACCAATGTCAGAGGACGGGGGTATATGATTGAAGAGTTATGAATTAGAGTCTTTTCTTAAAAGTTTTCTGCTCTTCTTGGTTTTGTTGGAGGTATTGCTCGCGATCAATTTCTGGCACGAATATGAAGTGGGAAAACAAGAGACCAAAGAGAAGATTCGGTTTGAAATGAAGCTGTGCGCTTATACCGTACAGTGCGAAGGGATGCAAACGGATTTTGTCGAACGCAGCAAAGAAAAAGAAGAAAACACCCTTTACGAAAAAGGCGACTTTTATAGTTATTTTCACGTTCCTACGGTTGAAAAGTATCTGATGAAAGTTGTCTATCCGAAAGAGAAATATCTTCGTAAAGTAACAGCAATGCAAGAAAAGCTTCTTCGGAAATTTTTACTCTATTCGCTATTTGCCGTGTTGGTCTCTTTTCTTTTCGCCGTGTATGCGTTGATGCCACTGCGTCGCGCTTTACGCTTGAATGAGGAGTTCGTCAAGGACATTTTGCACGACTTCAATACCCCGCTAAGTTCGATGAAAATTAATTTGAAACTTTTACAAAAAGAGACGGGACATAGTATAAAAATCGAGAGGATTGAGAACAATATCGAAACGATGCTATCTCTACAAAAAAACCTTAGAGCTTTTTTAAAAGGTATCAGAACCCAAGCGGAAGTCTTCGATATCGAAGAGGTGTTAAACGAACGTATCTCTTATTTTCGTACGCTTTACCCGGATATACGCTATATCTCCGAGGTGCAATCGTTTCGTGTCGAAACCAACCGCGATGCCTTTAGTAGGGTGGTGGACAACATTTTGAGCAATGCGGGAAAATATAACGATCCCGGAGGGAATGTTGTCATTTGCATGACAAATAATGTTTTGAAAATCAAAGATACGGGAAAAGGCATTGCTCATCCCGAAAAAGTCTTTTCTCGTTATTACAAGGAGCAAGAACGCGGTATCGGGATAGGATTGCACATTGTCAAAAAACTGTGCGACGAGATGTCCGTTCCCGTTCGTATCGAAAGCAAAGAAAGGAAAGGGACAGAAGTCTCTCTCGAGCTATCCGCGATTGCGGTTTGATTAGCGTGTTTGTTGAAGATACTTGATACGCTCCATAATGCGACGTTTGAATATGGGGTCGTTATTGTGCTTATAGATTTCGATGAGGGTTTCCAAAGAAGCGGTTCCGAGTAGTTTTTCGCGATAGAGTCTCTGACGGTGTTGTCGAAGTTTTCGATATTCGGGCGTCTCGTCAAGGTGACGTTTTTCGAGTGTATCGAGATAAGCGTCTATTTCTTCGAGCGAAGCGTCATGAAGATATCGGTTGTATGTTTCGCGTGTCGTAGAGGCGGTGTCCGCCGGAAGAGGGTGTGTGCCGTAGCGGAGTCTTTGCAGGATACGCCGAAGGGCGTCCGAGTGCCGCGTATCGGGCGTTTCGTTCATGCGTTCGAGTAGATAAGGAACCACGGCGTCTTGTGGCGGTATCTCTTCGACCTCATACACTTTGCTCGTATCGTAGGTATCGATTGCTTCTTTGTAAAGTGCTGTCAATTTACGCATATCGATCGTTTCGATCATATAGGTTTTTACCCCTTTGTAGCGCATCGGTTTTACGGAGACGCGATAGCTGTATTTTTCGGGTCGATCGACGATACGATAACCATAGGAAGCCAGCAGTCGCCGTAGCTTTCCATAACTTCGTATCGCTTTCGTTGCGACGATTTTCGGTGCCGTATCCGGTTTGCTGAGCGTATATACGATATATCGATTGTCTTTACGCAATAGTATGGCAAGTGTATGTTGACGAGTATGATAGAGGAAAAGATATTTACGTTTATGGACGATGGGTTCGAGATCGGTTCGTACGAAATAAGCACGGTAGTGTTTCGTATAGGTGTCGTACCTGACGACATATGTACGGTTCAGTTCTTTATAGACGAAGAGTTTTTCAAGAGAACAGGCTTGGACTAAAAAAAGTAATATCAACACACCGATCACTTTTTTCAAAAGGGGCACTCCTATCGACTCAAACATAAGTGGAAGAAACATTTATAGTATAACGCAATAGGATTAATAAGATAAGCGATGCGGAAGCCGTACCGACGAAATTGTGTCGTAAGCGATTTTGTTATCGGGATTTTATACTGAGATTTTCATCGAAAGTCTCAAGAGGTACGGGGGTTTCGAAACATAAAACATCATGATGATAGGTTAGCATAATTTGCGTCACCGTAAAGTTTCCGTCGTACGAAGTATCGGCTACGGCATAAGGAATGAAAAGTGTGTACATTGCAAAGAGAAAAGAGAGATGACAGTTGTTGAACATTGCATTTCCTTTTGATGTTTAAGATTGTCGGTATCCCGGTATTCCGGGAATACCGCTGCACATAAGTGTGAGGAGCCAATGACACGAAAACGATGAAGGAGTTATTTGGCGTCTTGAGAAGGAGTCTCGTCGGAATCGCCTTTTTCGGTTTGATTTTTGTCTTCTTGGGATGCCGCTTTGTCATCGGGTTGAGGTGATTGAGGTGCGACATTCTCTTGAAGAACTTGTAGGTCGTGTGTTGTAGCTTCTTCGCCGCTGTTCGCTTGCACGTAAAGAGTAGTCAATGCAAACGCGACGGCAATGAGCAATGCTTTGTCCATGGTCGATCCTTTGGGTGGTTTTGTTCGAACTTCGATAACGAATATTCGAACAATCGAAGTATAGGACAAGTGTATTACTTCACCATTACCGCGATAACGTATGCTTTATGCTATCGGCAATTTTTTCGGCTTTGGGACCGAGGACAACTTGTACGCTGTGTTTATCGGGACGAACAACCCCTTTTGCCCCCAGTGCCGTAAGCGCCGCTTCGTCTACGGCATCGCTGTCGGTCACTTGCATGCGCAAACGGGTGATGCACGCATCGGTATCGACAATGTTTTCCGCTCCGCCCAGCGCCGCGATAAAAGCGTCCGTTTCGTTACGGTCGTGCTGTTCGTTTTTCTCTTCTTTTGTCAATTCGTTTTCCATAATATGTAAACCGAGCTTACCGATGAGCCAATAACTCGCTATAAAATAGATCGCTCCGACAACAACCCCCAAGCCCAATAGCCAAAGCGGTTTGGTTGCCAAAGGATAGTTGATGAGATAATCGATCGCACCCGCAGAAAAGCCGAACCCCGCATGAATCTCGAGCGCTTGCGCGGTCGCAAGCGATATCCCCGTCAGTAGTGCATGCATCAGATAGAGTGGGGGTGCGGCAAACATAAACAAAAATTCCATCGGCTCTGTTATGCCTGTTAGAAAAGAGGTGAAAGCGACACCGAACAAAATTGCCGCCGCCTTTTTGCGCAGCGCTTTTTTTGTACGCAGATAGATCGCCGCCGCCATGGCGGGTAATCCGAACATCATCACCGGATAAAACCCCGCCATATAAATACCCGCGCTTTTGTCTCCAGCAAAAAAACGCGTCAAATCGCCGTTGGCAACGGTGTCGACCCCCTCTTTGAGATAGTGATATTCTCCGAGTTGAAACCAAAAGACGGAATTGAGGATATGGTGCAGTCCGAGCGGAATCAACGCACGGTTCATCACGCCGTAGAGAAACGTACCGAGCTCTCCGAGCGAAATGATCGCATTGGAAAAGCCGTCGATAAGCGCTTGGGCATAGGGCCAGAAGTATCCCGCTGCAATCCCGAAAAGCAACGCTATCGCTACCGTGACGATAGCGACAAAACGTTTGCCGGAAAAAAATCCGAGATAATCGGGTAAGGCGACATCGCGAAAACGATTGTATGCGATGCCCGCTGCAATCCCCATAATAATGCCGACGAAGACGCCGGTGTTGACACTACTGTCAATCGTCGTGTAAACCGATTTTGCCGTGACTACGCCGATAGCGCCGCTAAGCGCCGCGGTACCGTCGTGATCTTTGGCCAAACCGTAAGCAATACCGACTCCGAACAGCAAGTCGAGATTGGCAAAGATACTCTCACCCGCCGACTTCATAATATGAGCCGCCTCTCCCGTGAAAATATCTCCGAAACCGAAACGTAAGAGCAGTGCGGCAACGGGAAGTACTGCAATAGGTGTCATGAGGGCTTTGCCGATACGTTGTAAAAAGTTAAACATGACGAATTTTCTCCTTAAGAGCGGCAACGGCGGCGGGAGGAACGCTAAAGATTTCGATGCCCAGCTCCGTCAACGCTTGTGTCATTTCGAGATCGGCGGCAAGTTCGCCGCAGAGACTGACCGGTTTGGCGGTTTGCGATACGAAGTACGCCAAAGCGTGCAGCAGTGCCGGTGCGTGTGGATCGTACGAAAGCGTGGGATGGGTGCGATCGACGGCAAAAAGGTATTGCGCCAAATCGTTTGTACCGATCGAATAAAAGTCGACTACCGCATCGAAACGTGCGACATCGAAAAGTACCGAAGGAACCTCCACCATCATTCCGAAACGAATGTTTGAGATATCCGCGCCGTGTTGCTGTGCCGTATCGAGAGCAAACGTTTTGGCTTCCTCGAAGCGTTCCGGAGTATCGACCATCGGAAACATGATGCGTATCGCTTTGTTTTCCGCGGCGCGATAGATCGCCGAAAGCTGCGTTTCAAACACTTCGGGGATGTGACGGAGCAAGCGGATACCGCGTATGCCGAGAAAGGGATTGGATTCGTTGGGAAACGAAATGCCCGGAATCGGCTTGTCTCCGCCGATATCGAAGGTGCGTACCGTAATCTCCGAAAAGTAAGAGAAGATTTTTTTGTAGTACGCAACTTGGGTTTCCATATCGGGGATCCCCCTTTCGCATAAAAACTCCGTACGCAACAAACCGATTCCTTCCGCACCCGCCTCTTTGGCGGCTTCGGCGGAGGCGATATCGTTGACGTTCGCATACACGCGAATGCGCCGTCCGTTCGACGTGACGGCCGCTTCGAAGCGGTTGTTCTCGGCAACTTTTGCCGTATCCGTTTGCGCTTGGAGCGCTTTTTGTGCCTCTTGCAGCACTCTTTCGGTCGGTTCGAGGTGGAGTCTTTCTCCCGTCGTGTCCAGTACGACGACGGTTTCGGTCGTATCTGGAAGCATATCGACTTTAAGTGCGGGAATCGACGCGGCGCGCAACAGCATGGCGGCATGTCCGTTGATCGGCGTACGCGTCGTCAGTACGCCGACAACTTGGGAAGGAAGAGCGGCTGTCGTCGAAGGCGTAAGCTCGTCGATTGCCAAGATAAACGGCGTTTGCGGATAATCAACGCTTTCGGTGTTGTAGGCGGCTATTTGAGTCAACCGTTTCAGCAAATCTCGATAGTCGCCGCACTTGGCTTCGTTGGCACTTCCTTCGAGCTTGCGGCATTGTCTTTCCACCGCTTCGCGAAAACTTTCGTAATCGTGATGTGTTTCGCACAGACTTTCGAGCAGTATACGTTGCGCTTCGGCGATTTTTGCAAAGGTATCGTGACGGGCGGCGGCACGATCGAGTTCGCTTTTGAGTCGAATGCATGCCTCTGCGAAGTTTCGCATAGGCGTTTCGTTTGTCGAATCGTTTTCGATGCGGTGAATCGGCGCGACGGCAACGCCCCTTGAAAGAGAGATACCTTTTATTGCATGTGTCGTATCGGCATGCACGCTTTTATCGGTGGAAAGCGTATCGTCTCGATGCGTTTGTTCGCTCTTTTCTTTCTCCCATAACGAGGCAATAAAAGTTTCGAGATGCGTAAGTGTCACTTGAGCATTTTTTCCGCTGCAAATCAGGTCGAAATGTTCGTACGGTTCCATCCCGAGCGCAAGCAATGCTTGCGGATCTTTCGCATCGACGCGTTCGCCGCGGTATTCGACTTCGACGCGACATTCGCTTTTTTTCGCTTCGGCGGCGAAAGCGGCGGCGGGGCGAAGATGAAAGCCAATATCCGACTCGATATGAATAACGCTTCTGTATGTGTTTGTTTTGAAAATCGAAGAAAAAAAGTGTATCATAATATATCATATTTCCGATGATTTTAGTAGTGTAGAGTATAACAAAAAAACTTCCGAAAGTGATGAAAAAGGAATAAAATGAAATCCTACTTTACGATTTTGATTGTTGAAGACGATCAATTCAACATACAACTGATCGAAACGATTCTTTCCAAAATAGAGGGTGCCGAAAAAGTGCGTATTCTCACTACCGACGAAGAAGATGAGACTTTTCGACTCTTGTCGCAAAACGACGTGGATCTCGTATTGCTCGATTTACATATGCCGAAAGCGGACGGAAAAGAGATTTTAGAAAAGATACGTTCGCAAAAAGAGACGGCGGATATTCCTGTTATTATCGTAAGCGTAGACGGGTTGGAAGAGAATGCGCTACGCGAGACGGGAGCTACCGATTTTATTTTGAAGCCTTACGATGTCGACACCTTCTCCATCAAGCTGTCGAAATATCTGGAGTTACGACGTTAATCGACGTTTCGTACGCATCGTACATAGCGATCGTAATACTCGGCGGCTCTGCTGCTTTCGCCGTGTTTGAAATTAACGCCCCAATATTCGTCGTCTTCGCCGGCGACAAGCGTCGATGTCCAGTAAAATCCTTCGTCGTCGACATTGTCAAATACACCGAGAATGGCCGGCTCTTCTTTGCTATAATCGACGATACTTAAAAGTTCTTGTATGGTAGGTAGTCTCCAGTCGTCGTATCCGCCGAGTTTCAACTCTCGACAATACACGACGGCGCGGGGGTGGGTGATTTTGGTCTCTTTACTGTGATAGCTGTCCTCCCACATCAAGCCGGTGCGAAGATCTTTTACCATACCTGCCGAGACAAATGTGCCGAGTATGATCCATAGCGGAAGAAGCGTTTTTTTCATGATACGGTACTCCTTGCGAGAATATTATGTTTTGAATTATAACATGCCCTTTTTATAAATTATAATGATTTTAAAAGATTTGTCTTTAACGATGAGGAGATGTATCTATAGTACGCATTTTGTTAAAACATCGTTAAAAAAATTTGTTTCGCATTGTTACAATGGAGAATGTCGATATTTACGAAAGAAACGGTGTGCAAATAGTTTAATCGAGTTTAGGTTAAGATAGGAGCACTATTCTGAGAATACTCCGCCGACGGTTGCGCCGCGACGGAGAAGAATGAAACTTAGCTAAGGGAAAACCATGACTCATGTATTGACGCAGCATCCGTATTACGGTGTGTTTATCCTGTTTGTTCTGACAACGGTTGCGTTTAGCGCGACACTCTTTTTGGCACGATTCGTCAGTCGCAAACTTGCACGGCTCGATACCGAAAAGTTGAAACTGACAATTTACGAATGCGGCCCCGAAGTAACCAAGCAGCCCAATACCATTTCGGCGCAATTCTATTTGATTGCGCTTTTGTTCATTTTGTTCGATGTGGAAATTATCTTTATGTTCCCGTGGGCGATCGACTTTAAACTGTTGGGGTGGTTCGGATTTGCGGAGATGATACTCTTCATCCTTCTCTTGGCGATCGGTTTCGTATATGCATGGAAAAAAGGAGCGCTCGAATGGCACAGCATCAAGTAAATTACGCAAGTTCGGCGGGATTGCCGATTGCGTTAACAACGGTAGATCATATATTGAACTGGGGGCGGTCGAACTCGCTTTGGCCTTTGACATACGGTTTGGCGTGTTGTGCGATCGAGATGATGGCGTCGGGGGCTTCTCGTTACGACTTCGACCGTATGGGGACGATTTTCCGTGCCTCTCCGAGACAAGCGGACGTGATGATTTTGGCGGGTACGCTTTCTAAGAAGCACGCAGAGTTTGCCAGACGCCTGTATGATCAAATGACCGAGCCCAAATGGGTCATTTCGATGGGAAGCTGCGCCAATACCGGCGGGATGTTCAATACCTATGCGACGGTACAAGGGGTAGATCGCATCGTACCGGTCGACATCTATCTACCCGGTTGCGCACCGCGCCCCGAGACGTTGCAATACGCCTTGATGATGCTGCAAAAGAAAATTCGCAGAGAATCCGCGAATATGAAGAAAAACACCAAACAGAATTTGAGGGTGATCTAAGATGAGAAAATATACGCCGAAAGACAACGTACAGAAAAAATCCTATTATACGGACAGATTTTGGGTGGCGCCGCGCATTCCCAGAGAAGCGGTCGAAGAAGGGACGCATTTTGCGAAGGTCGTCGCGAAGATGGGTGAATTTGTCAAGGAAGCTTATGTCGAGCGCGGGCAGTTGGTGATTCATATCGATGCCAAAGAAAACTTCAATGCTATCAAAAGGCTCAAAGAAGAGTGCGGATACGCACAGTGCAGCGAACAAAGCGCGGTCGATTATTTGGCACAAGACGGAGAGTTCGAACTCTTCTATCAGTTTTTGAACTTGAACGAAGCCAAACGCGTACGCATCGTATGCCGTATTAAGGAAAACGAATCGATCGAAAGTATCGAACCGTTGTTCAAGTCGGCGAACTTCGCAGAGCGCGAAATCTACGATATGTTCGGCATAAAAATCAACAACCACTCTTATATGAAACGCATCTTGATGCCAGACGATTGGGAAGGTTATCCGTTGCGCAAAACCTATCCGCTGCAAGGCGACGAATTCGCACAATGGTACGAAGTGGACAAAATCTTCGGTAAAGAATATCGAGAGGTTATCGGACCCGAAAATCGCGACCCCGCACGAATCGACCGCTACGATACCAAGCGCTTCTCTCGCGTCGGATACGAAGTGCCGTTCGGTGCGGATATCTCCGAAGGCGAAACGCCGACACCGATCGAATACAGCGAAACGTTGCTCGTCGATTACAATAAAGACGCCGGCAAACAACTCAACGAAAGAAAGTAAGGGGAGAGCATGCAACAGCCTAACAAACTTGAACCGTTTTTCGAAAATATCAATTTCGAACGCGACGACAACACGATGGTGATCAACTTCGGCCCGCAGCATCCCTCCGCACACGGACAGTTGCGCTTGATCCTCGAACTTGATGGCGAACAAGTGGTCAAAGCGCATCCCGATATCGGATATCTGCATCGTGGTATCGAAAAGATGGCGGAAAATATGATCTACAATGAATTTTTACCCACCACCGACAGATTGGACTATATCGCATCGACGTCGAACAATTATGCGTTTGCATTGGCAGTGGAAAGACTGCTTGGTATCGAAGAGAAGGTTCCTAGACGCGCCAAAGTAATTCGTACAATGCTTTTGGAAGTCAATCGTATCATTTCGCATCTTTTCTTCCTTGCGACGCACGCCTTGGATGTCGGTGCGATGTCGGTTTTTTTGTATGCCTTCCGCGAACGCGAATACGGTATGGATTTGATGGAGGATTACTGTGGGGCGCGTTTGACGCATTCGGCGGTACGTATCGGCGGCGTACCTCTAGATTTGCCCAAAGGCTGGATTGACAACCTTTTGGCATGGTGTGACAAAGTCGAAAAAGAGGTGGAGATTACTTACGAAGCGCTTTTGAACGAAAACCGTATCTGGCGCATGCGTTTGGAAGATGTCGGTATCATCTCCGCGGAAGATGCGTTGAACTGGGGTTGTACGGGACCGATGATACGTGGTTCGGGTATCAAGTACGATATCCGCAAAGAGGAGCCGTACGAACTTTACGACGAACTCGACTTCGATATTCCCGTTAGTGATCGTTGCGACTCGTACGGCCGTTATCGCATCTATATGGAAGAGATCAAACAGTCGATTCGTATTTTGAGACAACTGGTTCCGATGTACAAACAAACCGAACCGCAATTGATGGCGCATGCACCGCAGTATATCTCCGCTCCCAAAGAGGAGATTATGACGCAAAACTACTCGTTGATGCAACACTTCGTGTTGGTTACGCAAGGGATGCGTCCGCCCAAAGGAGAGGTCTATGTGCCTACCGAATCGCCTAAAGGGGAACTCGGATTCTATATCAAGTCGGAGGGTGAGCCGTATGCGTACCGCTTGAAGTGCCGCGCACCGAGCTTTTTCCATACAGGCGTCTTGCAAAAAATGCTTGTCGGCACTTATATCGCCGACGTCGTTACGATTATCGGTTCGACCAATATAGTATTCGGTGAAGTAGACCGCTAAGGAGAAAAGAGGATGAAAAGATACGATCTAAGACACCTTCACGACGATTTTTACGGCAGAATGGCCGAACTGATCGACGAAGGATTGGCGGTAGGAGAAGTGGGGATTTTTCTCTTCGAGGTAGGCGATTTTTCACATATCCAGCGTTCCGCGGACTTTATTAAAGAACTCGGTCACGACTTGATGAATTCGTTGAAGTTCAACGAAGTCGATTGGACAATTGTCGTAAAAAAAGTCGACGAAGAGACGCGAAAAGCAAAACTCGAAGCGATAGAAAAAGCGCGCAAAGAAGCCGAAGAGAAAGCGCGTCTCGAAGCGGAAGAGGCCGCACGTAAAGAGGCGGAGGCCAAAGCGAAGGCCGAAGCGGAAGCCAAAGCAAAAGAAGAAGCGGAGAAAAAAGCCGCGGAAGAGAAAGCGAAAAAAGAAGCGGAAGATGCGGCGCGTAAAGAAGCCGAAGCCAAAGCGAAAGCGGAAGCGGAGGAAAAAGCAAAGGTGGAGGCGGAAGCTAAAGCGAAAAAAGAAGCCGAGAAAAAAGCCGCGGAGGAAGCGGCGCGTAAAGAGTCGGGAGCGAAGGCTAAAGTCGAAACTTCGAGTAAAGAGGAAAAAAAGATCGATAAGAAAGCGAAAAATGTCTCTCAAGCAAAAAGGAGTGAAAAAAAAACGTCAAATCAAAAAAACGCTAAAAAAGAAGATTTGACGGTGATCAAAGGTATCGGTAAAGTTTATATGGAAAAACTGAATGCCGAAGGCGTCTATACGATTGCGGATGTCGCTGCAATGAACGAAGAACAAATCCGCATAATGGAGGAAAAATACTCCTTCAAAGGCGATTTTAAAGAATCTGTGGCGCATGCCAAGCAACTACTCGAAAAAAAGGCTAAATAATGTCGCGCGTACTATTTTCTACTTGGAGGGGGGAGTTTATCGACAATCGCGGTAAACCCGCCGAAGAGTGGGAGGAGTCGGCATTCAAACTCCCCGAAACATACGATGGGGACAAAAAAACCAAAGCTTTTGTCGGATGGGACGGTGTCGCAATATTTGACGAGGACATCGACGCAGTGGAACTTGCTTCGACTTATGCCGCTCAGTATCAAGAATACTCCGAAGCCTGCGGTAGATGTGCGCCGGGGCGATGGGGCGGTCGTATTTTATACGACTTGCTTGACAAAATCGCCAGAGGCGAAGGAAGTCATGACGATATCGCACACCTCAAAGAGGTTTCCGAAACGATGATGCGGACATCCAAATGTGAAATCGGCCGTACGGTTCCCAAACCGATTCTCGATTTGATGGAGCATTACGAGGAGCAGTTCACTACGTGTATCGAAGCGCAACAACCTTCCAAGCATTACGGGGGCGATACGAGTTATATCGCCAAAGTGACGGCGCCTTGTACCGATATGTGTCCGTCGCACGTCGATATCCCCGCCTATATCGAAGGGGTGCGAGATATGCTCTTTACCGATTCGCTGGCGGCGACGCGTCAAACGATGCCGTTGGCGCATACCTGCGGTCGCGTCTGTCCTCACCCTTGTGAGGATGCCTGCCGTCGCGCCAATTTGGACGAGCCGATTTCGATTATGGAACTCAAGCGTATCGGCGCCGATTACGAGACCGATCACGCCCTTCCGTGGCATCATCCTAAAGAGCCCAAACCTCCCAGAAACGACGGTAAAAAAGTAGCGATAGTCGGTGCGGGTCCCGCGGGGCTTACGGCGGCTTATTATCTGGCGCTCGAAGGAATACAAGTCGATATCTTCGAAGAGCTCCCCGTTCCCGGAGGCGAAGTGACGGTAGGTGTTCCGCAGTACCGTATGCCGTGGGAGAAGTATCAAAAAGATATCGAATTGGTTTTGAGCATGCCGACCGTGTCGATTACTTACGATTGTCGCGTCGACGCGGAGAAGTTGCGCGAACTCGACAAAGAGTACGATGCCACGCTTTTGGCCTTCGGTACGAGACTTTCCAAAAAGATTCGTTGCGAAAACGAGGATCCGAGCTACGAAGGGTATTGGGGTGCCATATCGATGCTCGATCAGGTGAATCTTTGGAACAAGTTTCGCATCGGCGAGCCCGCCTCCAAAAAGCTCAAAGACAAAACCCTCGTCTGTGTCGGAGGGGGCTTTACGTCGATGGACGTCGTGCGATGCGCCGTGCGCGAAGGCGCGAAAAAAGTCATTATGCTCTATCGAAGGGATGAAAAGACCATCATCCGCAATACCACTTACGAAGAGTACCACGAAGCGGTCGAAGAGGGTGTGGAATTTATCTTTCACTCGGCAATCGAGCGTATCGTGGATGAAAACGGCAAGATCAAGAAGCTCATCGTCAACCGTTTCGAGTTGGTGCCCGATCCGAACGGCGGCCGTCCGCAACTGAAAAAAATCGAGGGTGCCGACTTCGAGATCGAAACCGATTGGCTGGTACCCGCCGTATCGCAATCGGCCGATTTGAGTTTGTTGCCGGAAGAGTGGAATATCGAATTGACATCGTGGAATACGATCTTGACCAACGGACGCGATTATATGAGTTCCAGACCGGGGCTGTTCGCGGCCGGAGATTGCGAGTACGGTCCGATGACGATTGTCAACGCCGTAGGACAGGCCAAACGCGCCGCATCGGTCATCAGTCGTTATATCTACGACG
>JALVPA010000004.1 GCA_027026055.1 Campylobacteraceae bacterium
ATATATGGAACATAGAGACGAAATCCCTCTCTACGCAATTTTCCTATCAAAGAAAACAGATTCGCCTCCGTCTCCAACGGTATATAAAAAAGTATCGTTTTCGAACGATACGCACGTATCGTCTCACAAACCTTTTTTGCTATCGCTTTATCCTGTCGATATCGTCTTATACGCGGTATCGCACGCAATTTTTTCAAACATCGCTTACGTATCTCGCTTTTTGTTTCGTTTCTTTGCATCGGTGTTTTTTCTTAGTGCTATTTGGCTATAATTGTTGTTCTTTCTACCGTTTACGGCATTAAACCGTAATCTATTATACCAAAAGGTTCTATGTGAAAAACAGGGTTTTGCAAACAATTTCACTCGTAACGACAACCGTTTTACTTTTTTGTGTCGGATGTAGCGATAAAAAAGAAGAAAAAAACCCTTTCGAAACGGAAAAAACGGCACGACCGACCCCGGAGATTCCGAAGGCGGATCTGACATTGGCCATCGAAGACGAGAACGTCTCTTCCGTCGAAAGCGACGCGGAGGCGTTTGTTTTGGCGACGACCGAGGGCAACCTCACTTTGCGAATGGACATAGACGGGCATATGGAGAAACAAAATGCAAACAACGAGACGCTGCTTTGTTTGGTCGTCGCCCGAAGCGACTCTTTGCCCGCAACGGCACAATTGCCATACCTGTCCGATTTGGTCGAGGCGAACGAAGGAGCGATCGACTGTACCGCTTTGCTACTCGACGCAAACTTAAGCGACCTTGCGCTCGAAACGCTTCGACGAGACTCTCCCGCACTGCGATTTGCTTACGGCGCTTCGACACGACGCTTTGTCCGTACGTTGGTCGTCGACGGTTTACAATATACCGACAACTACCCGATTCCCTTGACACTGCTATATCGTTCGGGAAAACCGCTACGCCGTTACGAAGGAGTGGTCCCTTACGAAATGATCGCGCACGACGTCGCTACGATTTTGAAAGAAAAAGGAGAAAACCGATGATATCGCTATTTAAAAAAGTCTTTTCCAAAACAACCGACTCTATCAAAGAGGTCTCGCCCGAAAAGAAAAAAGAGATTGACAAAGAGACTTTCGAAGAGATATTGCTCGAAGCCGACGTCCATTACGATCTCGTCGAACGTTTGCTGGAAGGCTTACCCTCCAAAATCAACCGCATTCAAGCTTTCAACTCGATGATCTCCATTTTCCAGTACGACGCCAAGATCAAAACTCCCGATACCGCGCCGTACGTCGAGATGATCATCGGAGTCAACGGCGCGGGTAAAACCACCACCATCGCCAAACTCGCCTATCGCTACAAACAAGAGGGGCATAGTGTTATTTTGGGTGCAGCCGACACCTTCCGCGCGGCCGCTATCGAGCAACTCTCGCGCTGGGCAAGCAAACTCGACATTCCGATCGTTGCCACCCGTCAAGGTCACGATCCTTCCGCCGTCGTCTACGATACAATCGCCTCGGCCAAAGCCAAAGGGATCGAACGTGTTATCGTCGATACTGCGGGAAGATTGCATACGCAAACCAATCTCGCCGAAGAACTTAAAAAGATGGTACGCGTCGCGAACAAAGCCTTGGAGGGCGCGCCGCATCGCAAACTGCTCGTTCTCGACGGTACGCAAGGCTCCTCGGCGATCAACCAAGCCAAAGCTTTCGACGAGATGATCAGTATCGACGGCATCATCGTCACCAAACTCGACGGCACGGCCAAAGGCGGTGCGGTGATGAGCATCGCCGACGAAATGAAGATGCCCATCTATTTTATCGGAACGGGCGAACGCCCCGAAGATCTGGCACCTTTTAACGCCAGAGAATATATCAACGCTATCCTCGAAGAGATCTTCCTCTAATGGCAAAGAAAAAACAGCTCTTCGAGTGCCAACACTGCGGATTTCGTTCTCCCAGATGGATGGGACGCTGCACCTCTTGCGGCGCGTGGGATGCGATGACGGAACTGACCGCGGAGCAGATCAAATATGTCGAAACCCGAGAAAAGACCGCTGCATCCGATCCCGTAAACTGCGCCGTACCCATTACCGACGTAGGCGAAGATCGTATCGAGCGTTTCTCTTCGGGAAGCAAAGAACTCGATTTGGTACTCGGCGGCGGGATCGTGCCCGGTTCGCTTGTGCTTATCGGCGGCAGTCCCGGTATCGGCAAATCGACCCTACTGCTCAAAATAGCGGGCAACCTCGCCAAAGAGAACAAAAACGTCCTTTATGTCTCGGGAGAAGAGTCCACCGGACAAATCAAGCTACGCGCCAACCGACTCGACGCCAACCGCGACACCCTCTACCTCATCTCAGAAATCAACCTTGCCGCGGTCACCGCCGAAATTAAACGCCGCGACTATAAAATGGTCGTTATCGACTCCATCCAAACGCTTTACAGCGAAGAAGTCCCTTCCGCACCCGGTTCCGTCACGCAGGTTCGTACCATTACCTTCGAGTTGATGAGACTCGCCAAACAAAAACAAATTCCCGTCTTTATCATCGGACACATCACCAAAGAAGGCGCTATCGCCGGACCGCGTATTCTCGAACATATGGTCGATAC
>JALVPA010000005.1 GCA_027026055.1 Campylobacteraceae bacterium
GATGAAAAGAGCGTTAAACGAGGGTTTAACGATGCTTTCCGAAGAGAAACTTTCTCGTGATGCGTTGGCGGAGATGCTCCTGGAGGTTGTAATGAAGATCCAGGGTACGGATATGAACACACTGCTGACACAGGAGAAAAAAGCTGAGCCGAAATCCTAACGACGATCTCGAGAAGCTCAAATCTCTACTACTTGAAGAGGAGTTGGAGCAACTCGAAGCACTGATAGCGCGTGTCGAGGCGTTGGAGTCCGAAATACGGGATCCGGAACAACTTAAAAAAAGACTTTTACCTCTTTTTGATACGTTACTTCTCTCCGGATTGCAAGAAAAAGATGCGAAAACGCGCGAAATATTGGCAAGGTATTTGGCGGATATTTTTTCCGAAAGCGCTCGAATCGATCGCGAGGCGCTTCAAGAGGCTATTGCTCCCATACTCTCTCCCGCCATTTCCAAGGAGATAGAAGAAAACAAAAATCGCATGATTGATGCGCTCTATCCGATTATGGGCGGTATGGTCTCCAGGTACGTTACTCATACACTCAAAACGTTTATGGAGAATATCAACCGAAAGATCGAACAAGGTTTGTCTTTCGAACGATATCGTATCAAAATCCAATCGAAATTAACGGGAGTAAGCGAAAGCGAATTACTTTTGCGTATGTGCGACAATACGCAGATCGAAGCGTTGTTTGTCATTCACAAAAAAACGGGATTGCTCATCGCCGAAGCATTAAGAGAAAACTCAACGATTGTAGACCCTGAAATCGTCGCTTCGATGGCAAGTGCAGTCAAAGATTTTATCAACGATTGGATTAACACACAAAACGAAGAGACGAAAAAAGAAGTGGAGTTGCTTAGTTACGGAGATGCCACACTCTATATCGAGAGTGCGGGTACGGTTTATATGATTGCCTTTTTAGAGTCCGAACCTTCGTATAAACAACGTGACGATTTACATCGTTTTTTTGTTTTTCTATTGGAGCGATACGATCGCTTTTTTCAACGTTACGACGGCAAAAAAACCGAAGAAATATCACGTATAGAAACGCAATTGCACGAATATCTGGAAAACGTGTCACAGGGGTGTACGACTCGCGAGAAAACCTCGACTCCTTACACCAAATATCTCATAGCGTTTGTTGTTTTGGCGACGGTAGGATATTTCGGAACTCTTGTTTATAAAAGATATTCTTTGAAAACTATCGAAGAGGCCTTATACACGGAGTTTGGCGAATCGTTGCGCTTGTCTTACAATGAAAACGACGATATTGTTGCCGAAGGGGTCTTCAAGCATTACGACAATGTAGCCAAAGTGGAAACAATCCTAAAGAAAAAACTCGGTAAGCCTGTTACGATGCATATCGCTCTGGCTCCGGAAGCGATAGAGGAGCGCATAGCGAAATCATCGAAGCCGAAATCCTACCGAGACGATATCGTGTTGCGCCAAACTTTGAGAAGATTGGAAAGCAAATATAACAGTGTAGATGTTTTAAAAAATGAGGTGGAAACCTTGAAAAAAATGTCTATAAGCGTGCGTGATAACAAGAGCGCAATAAGCCAAACTTTGAGAAGATTGGTAAACGAATATGACGAAAACACAAAAAGAGTACATCATTTAAAAGATAATATTGAAACGCTACAAATGGAGGCGGATAAACTTGAAAAGAGATTACGTCTTGTTGTCAAATTGGTTATTTTGGGAAAAGAGCTTGATGCACTGTTGTCCCAATCTCCTTTTTACGATGCGAATAGGAAAATTCTGGTATTCGACGGTTATCGTGTTTTTGCCGTCGGGAAGGTCGCGCCGCAAGCCGATTTGAGAGAAAAAATCGCTACCGCGTTGCGGTACTATCTCGCTCCTTTTGTCTTCGACGGTATTCTCTTTCCCTACATTGAAAAGATACGAATCGTAAGCTATACGGACGACAAAGGTTCGCACGAGTCGAATCTCAAGATATCGCAAGCAAGAGCGAATAACATTGCCGAGATAGTGTTGAATTTGGAAGGTGTCGATAGCGAAAAGATCAAACCTTTGCTCGAAGTAAAAGGTATGGCGGAGGCAAACTTAATCTACAAAGAAGGAAAAGTGGATTCCAACGCCTCAAGAAGGGTGGAGGTTTCCGTCGTGTTGGATGAAGAAAAATTGAAAAACGCATTGGAGCGTTAAGCTTTTAAGCTCTCATTTAAGCCATTTTGTCTATAATCCCCAACGTAAAAACTTCATGGAGACGTGGGTGAGCTGGCTGAAACCACACCCCTGCTAAGGGTGCGTACCTTAACGGGTACCGAGGGTTCGAATCCCTCCGTCTCCGCCATCTATCAATTTCATACAATCCCATAAAACCCCACAAATGCCCAAGATATCGAGCTTTGAAGCCTCTTGATAGTCTAATGTAATCTCAAGTATGTTAGTATAACCTAAAGATTTTAGGGGCTGATTTGGGGGCTTAATTGCGCCAATTCAACCAATAAGTGCAATTTCTAAAAGATAGTCGAGAAAGAGCGGGCTAACCGAATATAGGTTATCCTTTTTTCGACCAAAAAGAAAGGAATTGCATGA
>JALVPA010000006.1:0-371 GCA_027026055.1 Campylobacteraceae bacterium
AGCTGAAAGAGAGTACATCACAAAAAGGCGTGGCCACCGCACATTCGGGCGTCAAATATGACCTAATCGGCAAACTGGCCGAAGAGACGCAGCTGACGCGGCGCACCGTCGGAGAGATTTTGCGGGGCATCGGCGACAAAACCTTCGCCAATTTCAAAAAAAATCCCGAAAGCTTCATCCGCGAAGCCGCACGCATCATCAACGAACAAAAGGCCATAAGCGTCGTCGAACATATCGCCTACGACAAACGGGAAGAGAAGCACAAACTCGAAGAGATTTTCGTGCCTCAAGAGCGAGACCGCAAGCGCCTGGAAGCGGTGAAGAAGCATGTCTACGACTTTGTCGAAACCGATTCAAATACCGAAAAATCA
>JALVPA010000006.1:381-7762 GCA_027026055.1 Campylobacteraceae bacterium
TCATTTGTCAAAGAGCTCGATAAAGCCGCCGAAGTGGTCGTCTACGCCAAACTGCCCAATAACTTCTCCATACCAACGCCTGTTGGCAACTACAACCCCGATTGGGCCATCGCGTTTGAAGAGGACAGCGTCAAGCACATCTACTTCGTCGCCGAGACCAAAGGCAGCATGTCGAGTATGCAGCTAAAAAGAATCGAAGCGATGAAAATCGAATGCGCAAGGCGATTTTTCGACAAAATCACGTCGAGTCGGGTGAAATATGAGATTGTTTCAAGTTTCGATGATTTGATGAAATTGGTAAAGGAGTGAATCTCCATATTGCAACCATAGTACCACTACAATATTATAAATTAGGCTACACTATATACAAATAAACCGAAAGGAGTGTGTATGAAAGAAGCAATCAAAGAGATGGAAGTAGCGGTGGAGAGGTTTATCAATGCGTTGGATGCGACGGAAAAAAAGATCGACAAGATAGACAAGACGTTACGCGAGGTGCGTAAAGAGCTCGAACCGATGGAGACGGAACTGTTGGAAATTTCCTCGAAACTCAATCAAACCGAAAGAACCTTGCACGACAAGTTGAACAAGCTGGGTCGTGTGCGTAAACAATACTTGCGTGCCGAAACGGACAGAGAGCTTGCAATGTACGAAAAAGACTACAATCGTTTGAGAAAAGAGGTGCGCTCGCTCGATAAAAAGTACAAAGAGCTCAAAGAGGCGTACGAAACATTGGCGCGTAAAGAGGAAAAAGTACTCAAAAAAGAGATGGCACTCGAGGAGAAAAAGGCGGCGCTTTATGCGGAGCGCGAAGCCTTTATGCAAACGGCGATGCGCATCGGCGCGAAGCTAACGCGCAAGATACAGCGTATCCGAAAGGCTTAAAGCACTTCGACGATAAACTTCGTCACCAAAAAGCCGCCGACAACCAGCCAAACGAACATGCCGAGCGCGGTATAGAGCGGCGCGAGTCCCAAGCCTTTGAACTTGCTAAAGATCGTTCCCATACCCAACGCGGTCATCGCCATCGTCAACAAGAAAGTATCGATCTGGTTAATGATATCGATCGTATGTTTAATCATTGTTGCCGTCACTTCAGGGGCCGTAGCGGTATAGCTCTGGATAAGCGAATTGAGACCGGCAACGAGGATGAAATAGACAGCGAACCAGGGAATGACGAGTTTCGTTTTTCCGCTATGGTCGCCCCCTTCTTTTTTGGCGCTCCATGCCAGATAGAGTCCGAGGATAATCAGCATCGGCGCGATCATAATGACACGCGTCATCTTGACGATAACGGCGGCGTCCGCCATCTCTTTTGGGCTACCCGGTACGGAAGCGGGTACGGCGACCACTTGCGCCACTTCGTGGATCGTACCGCCGACATAGATACCGAACTCGCGCGCCGTCATATGCAAAAAGCCGGTAGCCGGTTCGATGATCGAAGCGTAAAGCACCGGATAGAGAAACATCGAAACGGTACCGAAAAGGACAACCATCGAAACGGCGATAGCGGCTTTGTACTCTTCGGATTTGAGGACGGGTTCGGTCGCCAAAACCGCGGCGGCGCCACAGACGGAGGCTCCAGATGCGGTTAGAATGGAGGTGTCCTTTTCCATACCGAAAATTTTATGCCCGAGCCACGAACCGAGGATGAGGGTGGAGCTGAGCATAATGAGCGAAACGAGAAATCCGTCCAATCCTACGGCGACGATGTCTTGGAAGGTCAGACGAAAACCGTACAGAACGATGGCGAAACGAAGAATTTTCTTCGCGGAAAAAGTAATGCCCGGTTGCCACTCCGCCGGTGTTTTGTTGTGAAGGGTGTTGGCATAGAAGATACCCATAACGATACCGATGACCAAGGGAGAGAGACCCAACGCTTTGACGGGACCGAGTCCCGCGATGTAGGTGGCAGCGGCGGCAAAAATAGCAACGAAGATAATGCCGCCAATCGTGCCTTGGCGATTTTCGGGAGAAAACGGCATAGCGATCCTTTTGTATGATATTCAAAAAAATTGATAAGAATTTTGGAATAATAGCATATTTTTGATACAATAGTAAAATCAATCCAATCGTACGAAATCATTATTTCTATCGAATAAACAAAGGGGTTTATCCGCCATGAGGATCACGCTGCGTCAAATCGAAATCTTTCTCAATGTCGTCAAATCGGGTCATTTGACCAATGTCGCCAAAGAGATGGGATTGAGCCAATCGGCGATCTCGATGTCGATTAAAGAGCTCGAAAACATCCTCGGAAGGCCGGTCTTCGACCGTATCAATAAAAAATTGGTGCTCAACGAAGTGGGCCGCGCTTTTTACAAAGAAGTCGACCCTATTTACAAAAAGCTCTCCGATATCGAGTACGAGTTCCAAAACTCCGAAAATAAAGGAATGATTCGTGTCGGCGCGAGTACGACGATCGTCGATTATTTGATGCCCTCTATCATTTGCAGTTATATGAGTTCGTACCCCGATGTGAAAATCACATTGAAAGAGGGCAACACCAAAGAGGTGACCGAGATGATCAAGCGCGGCGAGATCGATGTCGGTTTCGTCGAAGGCTTCGTCTTCGGGTCGGATATCGTCAAAGAGCCGGTAGGGGTGGACGAACTGGTCGTGGTGACGGCGGATAGGAGTTTGGCGAAACCGGTCTATATCGACGAGTTGGCGAATCAACGATGGATATTACGCGAAGAGGGGTCGGGTACGCGCGAAGTCTTTTTGGACTATATCAAAGATAAAGTCGATCAGCTCAATATCTTTTTCGAATTGGGGCATACCGAATCTATCAAAAGTATTTTGGTCAACCGGCAGTGCCTCACATGCCTTTCGAAAATTTCCGTCGAAAAAGAGATTGAAGACGGGTTGCTTTATAAGGTGCCTGTGAAAAACTTCGATTGTAAACGCGATTTTTTAATGATTTATCACAAAGACAAATACCACAGTACGCTTTTTGAAAAATTTATCTACTTTTCCAAAAAATTGATGATGCAGATGCTTCAAAACGGCATGACTTTTACGCCCTCTTCACGATAGCGTTTTCAGCGCCTTTCGGTAAGCTTCCGGGGTGTTGAGGTTGACGAAATGTCGTTCGTCGAAAGGAACGGTAACGGTGACGCATCTATCCAGCAGACGCCGCATAATGTGTACGTTCTGCTTTAGCATGGTTTCGGCGACGGAAAGAATCGAGCGTTTGTAGACGGCACATAGCGGTTGCACTTTTCCCTTCGTTTCGGCGGCAACGATATCGGCGTCGCTCTCTTCGGCGAGACGGCAAAGCTTCTCTATCGCATCGACGCCCGTAAAGGGCATATCGACGGCGATAGCGAAAAAGGCGTCCGCTTGCGGCAATGTTTCGAAAACCGATACGATTGCCGCCAAAGGAGAGGCGATTTCGTAGCGATCTTCGAGAATGGGAAATGCGCCGTCGAACTTATCCTCTTTGGCGGAAACAAAAAGATGCCGGAAGTGCTCGGAGAGTCTGTCGTATTGATAGTGTGTGAGCGAAGAGGCTTCGCCGAAAGGCATAAGCGCTTTGTCCTTGCCCATACGCGAACTTTTGCCTCCCGCCAATATGACCGCCGTATCAATCGTCGGCACGGTTTTCTCCTTTGCGTTTTTCGTGAATATATAGCATGACAAATGCCGCCGACGTAATCGCCGCTTCGTATAAGAAGAGGTGTTCTCCGTAGAGTTTTCCCGCTAGCAGTGCACCGACGGCGCCGCCGAGCCCGAAAGCGATACCGAGGAAAAACTGCTGCGCCAACTTCTTTTGGGTATAGAGCGAAAAGACATAACTGATGGCGGCGGTATGATAGAGTGCGAAGCTAATAGCGTGCAAAGCTTGCGCGACAAAGGTCATCACGACCGAGTCGCCGAAAAAATGCAATATCGCCCAGCGAAACGCCGTAACGAGTGTCGCAAACTGCAAAAGGCGCAAGAGATTGCGTTGCAACAGCGGACCTTGAAAATAGAGCATTACGATTTCGCACAATACGCCGAAACTCCACATCCATCCGGTCACTTCCAGCGAAATACCGTGAGAGGTTTCGTAGATGGTAAAAAAATTATAAAAGCCACCGAAGCCCACTTGCATCAAAAAGACCGAAACCCAAAATGCCCAATAGCGCGAAAGAGAGAAGGAGGCGTTGTCGTCGACGGCGGTAGGCGTATGGGTGTCGAACTTTACGACCGCGGTGCCGAAAAGCATGGCCAAAAAGGTCGTGGCGCTTAGATAAACAAGCGTCTCTTCGGGCGCTTCAAGGACTTTGCCGAGCCACAACGCAATCGCCATAAAGCCCAACGAACCCCACAAGCGTACCCGCCCGTAGCGCGTTTTATCGAGTCTGGAGAGCGCGATGGTTTCCACATACGGTAAGGATACGCCCATGGCGGCGCCGAAAAGCAAGTTGGCACCGAGATAGAGCCAAAAGTGGGACAATGTCGCAAAAAAAAGCAGTGTCGCACCGAAGGAGACTACAAGCGCCGTCAGATAGACACGTGCGTCGAGTTTGACAAAATATTTGAAAACAAAAGGGAGCAAAAAACGCATAAACGGTGCGGCGGCATAGATAACACCCACTTGCGCGGCGCTGTATCCCGTATCGTAGAGCGCTTTGGGAATAAAGATAACATAAACGCCTACCAATGCGAAATAAAACAGATAAAATGCCGCGATAAAGAGGGCATCCGAAGAGAAAACTTTCATCGCTTCGTTACGATACGCGTACCGCTAAGTAGATCGTGCAGCATCGCACCGTCTTTTCTGAAAAACATCATGACCCACCCTATTGTCGTGGCAAACGATACGAGTCCCAGCAAATTTCGCAGAAGCAGGCGCCACCATGCGGGACGCGTTGCGTTTTTCGTATCGACGACATCGAGTCCGTAGTGTCGCATACCGGGCGTTTGACCGCTGATCGCCATAAATACCGTCTCTACGATGACGAGCGGCAATACGATCCAGAGCCACCCTTCCGCACGATGAGCGGCAAAAGCTTCGCGGCTTCCCATTACCACGTAAAAAACGAAGTACATAATCGGCATCAACAGCATAAAGCTGTCGGTCAAAATCGCTTTCAGGCGCGTAGCGGGAGCGGCATAAAAGACCGTTTCTTTTTGCGACGAAGCGATATCGTCGGGACGGGTTATTTTGCCTTGTTTGACTTTTCTGAAACGGGTTTTGCGTATTTTCATAATATTGACTCCTCATTATGTCGACAATCCGCGGGTCATCGTAAAGATCGGCAGTAGCATCGCAGCGACGACGATACCCACAATTATTCCCACAAAGAGCATCATCATCGGTTCCATCAGGCTCAAAAGCAATTTGATGCGCTCTTCGTTCTCTTCGGCGTAGTAGTTGGATACGTTTGCCAAGACCTCTTCGACTTCGCTGGATTCTTCGCCCAAAGCCAAAGATTGCAGAAAGTTGCGTTTCAGTTTTTTTCCGCCGCTGAGCACTTGCAAGGCATTGGAGAGTTTGTTTCCTTCCATCACTTTTTGAGAGGCATCGTCGAAAAGTGCGGCGAGATAACGGTTGTGAAAAGAGGCGACCGAGAGTTTCACCGCTTGCGCATACGGTACACCGCTGGATAGCAGCAACGAAAGAATATAGCTGAAACGACCCAACTCGTGGTTTTGAATCAATGTTCCGAAAAACGGCAATCTAAGCATGATACCGTCGACGAAACGGCGATAGGAACGCACTTTTGCATACAAAAGTTTGAGGAGGAATATCGCAAGAACGAAACCGACAAGCAGCGCTACATAATGATGTGTCAAAAAACGACTCAAAGAAAGGACGAATTGGGTTATCGGCGGCAATGCTTGGTCGGTGTCTTCGAAAATTTTCGTAATTTTCGGTACGACATAGGCAATGAGAAATCCTGTCATTCCCGCAGCGACCGTAAAGATGACACTCGGATAGACCATTGCGTTTTTAACTTGTCGTTTGATTTTGCTTTGTGTGGAAAAGAAATCTCCCATTTTTTGTAACACGCCGGCCATTTTACCGCTTTTGCCGGCGATATTGAGACTTTGAAGGTAAAACTCGGGAAGCGAATAGACGGTTTGCGACGACAACGCTTGATAGAGGGACTTTCCCTCTTCGATATAAGTGCTGATCGAAGATAGAAAGGTAGTGTAACGTTTTTGTTTTTCGTGTTGTTTCGCAAGCAGTTTCACCGCTGTCGGGATCGTCATGCCCGATTTCAAATAAGAAGCGAGCTCTTTGGAAAAGGAAGCGATCATTTCCGTAGGCATTTGTGCCGTTTGCAGACCGCTCAAGGAAAATCCGCGAAATGGGGAGAGAGATTCGAAATAGATCCCCTCGGCACGTAACTTTTGCGCCGCTTCCTCTTCGCTGGAAGCGGGAATGGTACCTTTGACACGTTTTCCCTCGTCGGAAAAACCTTTATAGGAATAGAGCATGTCCCTTCTTTTCGTTCGATATAAGATTTTCGCTATTATAGCCAGTTTCACTGTAGTATTGAGACGTTTATTTGAAAATATTCAATCGTATCTTCAAGCGGTCGTAGCGGTTCGTATAGCTCCCTTTCAGATAGAAGGTTCGGCGTGTCGCGACGATTGCTTCGTTGTCACCTCCGAGATAGATCGGAATGGGGTTTTCCGTCGATACGGTGCGTTTTATCGTTTTTAGGGTACGTCGCGCTTCGTCGTTCTTCGGACGCACGATACTTTTGACGATATCGTAGGCGCTTTTGGTACTTTTGTCATAACGTTCGAGGTTTTGGGCCGTTAAAAAGAAAGTATCTTGCATGACGGCATCGGCACGTTCGGTTACATAAGAAACATCGTTGAAACGTTCGCCATAAATTTGAAGGATATAGTAAAGCGATACGGACATAATCATCACGGAGACCAATACTTCGATAAGCGTAAATCCTCCACGTAACGATCGCATTAGTAAAAATCTCCTCCGTGTTCAAGTATACTCCGAAGTTTTGAAAATTTCTCTTTTATCTCCGAAAGCGAATCGAAACGCAACACTTTCGGTGAAAACCCACCGAGTAGAAAGTACCCTTTCGAAGTTTTTACGACGGTAGGAGAAAAAAAGCCGTTTCGATGAAGCGTGAGCGAAAAACAAATCGGCGTGTCGTCGTAACGACCGTTCGAAACTTTTCGAAGTCTTAGGTCCGGAAGGATTTCGTAGCGTACGGGATGTCGTAACGCAAAACGCATGGACAGTTTTTCGAACGGTTGCGAGGGGTCGCTACGAAAATAACACGCTTCGCATCGGTTCGGACACAGTAGCGTTCCGCCCTTTTGAAATATCGGGTTTTCGCGTAAGATTTTCGGTAGGGTTTCGAGAGAGACGGGCGGAGGAGCGGTAACGGTCTTGAATCCGTGAAACCCG
>JALVPA010000007.1 GCA_027026055.1 Campylobacteraceae bacterium
TCAAGCATATCGGGTTTCCCGAAGCGCGCATTACACTGGCGCAACTGACCGTCTATCTCGCCTCTTCTCCCAAATCCAACAGCGCCTATAAAGCAATCAACGCCGCACAAAAAGCCGTAGCCTCCGGTCACATCCTTCCCGTACCTCCCCACTTGCGCACCCATCCGCAAAATTATCTCTATCCGCACGACTTCGGCGGCTGGGTGGAGCAGTCCTATCTCGACGAAGCGTTGCGTTTTTACGAAAGCAACGATATCGGCTTCGAGCGTACCTTGCACGAATGGCACGATAAAATCGCAAACAAACGTAACGGCTAAACATAAGGACAATCGTACAGCAAGCACACGATTTTTTTACATTTGTTCGCTATATTTGTTATAATATATAGTGAAAATCGAGAATACGACGGTGTCAACCATAATATGTCGAATCGATACAAAGGAATGACGATGCAAATAATTAAGCTATCGAAATATGTGGCATGGTGTACCTTCCCATTTTTTATCGGATGTGCGCCGGAAGCAATCGCACCAAACAATGCGACGCAAACAGGTGTAGTCGCAGGGGCCGTAACGGGCGCGGTAATAGGATACAACACGAAGGGGCACCACAAAGGCGAACGCGCGGCTATCGGTGCGCTATTAGGCGCTACGGCCGGAGGGCTTGTCGGAAACTCTGTCGATACGAACAACCGACAACCAGTGCAAAATAGCGGATGGCATTATTAACGATAAAGGAGAAAAGATGCAACGAAAAACAATACACTGTCTTCTTGCGGCGACTGCTGCACTGCTTGTCAACGGATGTTATCAACAACCGGGTCTCGTAGAAGACACCTCCTACAACCGCACCAAAACAGGCGCCCTTGCCGGAGCGCTGACAGGCGCGGTAATAGGATACAATACCAAAGGGCACCACAAAGGCGAACGCGCGGCTATCGGTGCGCTACTGGGCGCCGCGCTTGGCGGCGCTATCGGTTATAGCCTCGACGAACAGGCCAATGCCGTCGCCAAAGCGCTCGGTACGCGCGTCAACAACGATCCTCTCGCCGCCATTGATCCCCAAAATGACATCATCGTCTCGAAGCACCCTACTTATGTCAAAATCCTTTTCCGCGATCGAATGATGTTCCGTCTCAACTCCGCCATACCCGAACCAAGCGCAGCATACAAAGTCAAAAAGGTAGCGAGACTACTCCGACAATATCCGCAAACAATCGTCGGCGTAGCCGGTTTCACAGACGATACGGGAACATACGAGTACAACCTGCGCCTCTCCGAAGAACGCGCAAGAAATGTAGCGCAATTGCTGGCCGTCAACGGGCAACCATTGGTCAAAGGGTGCGCATGGCAAAAACCGTTGGTACCGAACACCTCGGCACGCAACCGCGCACTTAATCGACGAGTCGAAGTCTATCTTTATGCCGATCCGAACAACTTGACGGACCCGTGCATGGAGTAGTCTCGGATTACTGTAGCTTTTTCAACATCCATTTCGCTTCATCGGCGCCGATAGCGCCGCTATAAAATTTATCCTCTATATTGTTCAATTGTTTTTTGAGCCGAGAAACAAGATAGTCGCCTCTTACACGCTCATCGATAAAAATACGCATCGTATCGAAGTCTGGAAAGAGTTCGATATATTCCTCTTTTAACGTCGTATGTTGCCATGCGGCGATTTGCATTTGCGGTAATTCGTCCGCAACATCGAGAATATTTTGTCCGACGCTGTCTCTAGTCATAAATTTATTGTATTTTGCGTTGACGTCGTAAGATGCGGGGTCAAGATTGTCGTTTTTTTGCAAGTCGCCTACAAAACGCGTTACTACGATAAAGAAAGCCACACCTATCAACGTATATATTATCAAAGACTTATCCATTGTCGATATCCGCTATGAAAAAATTTTATTGAAAATTATACCTTTTTACGGCAAATATGCAAAACAACATAAATTTTTTACGATTTTTGGCTCGAAACTCACTCGGTTTTCGAATCTTAAGTGTGTCATGCTATCATATATATATTCTAACTCAAGCTACATAAAAGGAGGCATCTATGCATATACGACTACTATGTGTAAGCCTTCTGTGTTTAAATTCCCTTTATGCCGAAGAAAGTGCGAAAATAACGAAGATGAAAGCCGCTTGCGAAAGAGACATGAGAGGCGCATGCTACGAACTCGGTTTGTTATACGAAAGCGGGTTGAAAGTAGAAAAAAATACCGCTATTGCGACTAACTACTATAAAAAAGCTTGCGAACTCGGTTATGACGAAGCATGTCGAAAACGCGAGCAGTTACAAATAAAAAATCTCGAGAAGTAAAATGAAAAAAGCTATTTTATCTCTCTATTTGATCTTTATATCCGTTATTTATGCAGAAACGAAAATTATGCCTTTAGGCGATTCGCTTACATTCGACGATGCATATAACCCGAAACCTGATAGATTGAAAACTTCTTACAGAAGTTTTTTGTGGTATAAACTCCAAGAGGCGGATTACGACGTCGACTTTGTCGGTTCTCTCACTACAGGGTGGGATGTTCATCCGCCTTTCGATGGTGATAATGAGGGGCATCCGGGTTGGGATACATACGATATCGCTGGGTACATATATAACTTTCTAAAAGCAAACCCCGCAGATATCATTTTGTTAATGGCGGGAGCGAACGATTGGGATACCAGCGTCGACGGTATCGATAATACACTGAACGAGATAGACCGATACGAAAGAGATTACCACTGTCATATCAAGGTTATCCTCGCACGTATTCCTAATAGGCAAAACCACTCCGAAGAGTGGATGAGCATCTTCAATAGAAACCTACAAAATTTGGCAAACAACCGTATTGCACGCGGCGACGACATCTATGTAGTCGATATGGAATATGGTGCGGGGATTGACTATGCGCACGATTTTCAAGATCGCACCCATCTTAACGACAATGGATATGCGAAACTGGCGAATGTCTGGTTTAACGCCTTAAAAATGTCTTTAAAACCTTCATATATCAAAAAGGCCCTCCCCGCTATACTTCACAGCGTACTATTCAAATAGCAATTAAAAACGGTACAGCTATTTATATGCGCCTTTTGAATATGATCGATAAACGGCAAAAAAACACACTTGCCATATTGCGAACATTGACTCGAACCATTGAAAAAGTTTCCGATTTATCTGCTTAGCGAAGAAAATTATGGTGGCCACGACAGGACTTGAACCTGTGACCACTACCATGTCAAGGTAGTGCTCTACCAACTGAGCTACGCGACCGTGGTTTCAAGGCGGCATTATATAAGAGGATTGCTTAAACTAAAATTTATTCCGTTGTAGTCGCTGTAAATTGCGCGCTGCATGTTCGTTTCCGATCGCGGCCGCTTCCTCCAAAAGCATCCGTACTTTTTTATACCGGTGAGGATCGTTCGTTTTTCGCTTCCAATACATCACCGCCAAATTGTTCATTGCATCACTATGACCCGCTTTGGCGGCGGAGACATACCACTTCTCGGCTTCGCGATAATCGCCTTTTTCTTCCAAAAGAAGCGCCAGGTTATACATCGCTTCGACACTGCCCTCTTCGGCCGCTTTTCGATACCATGCAAGCGCTTGCCGTATATCTCTTCCGACACCTATCCCTTTTTCGTACATCAAAGCGAGATTGAACATCGCGGCTGCATCGTCTTGTTCTTTTGCCGCCAGATAAAATCCATTCAAAGCTCGCACATAGTTCCCTTTGCGATAGTCGGAGACGGCATCCGAGAAGATATCGCCGTAGAGGGTGACGAAAAATACCGTACTTATAAAAATAACCCTCTTCAAATAAAGGTCTCCGCCACAAAAGTTTTGGTCACTTTCCCGCCGAAACGGTAAATCCCCTCTTCGTAGCTCAAGTAGAGTTCGTCGCCACTTTTGGGATAGATGCGCATCATATCGGGGGCTTTCCCCTCTTCTCTTGCGCGTACGTAGCAAGCGGTCATGCCCGTACCGCACGCCAAAGTCTCGTCCTCGACACCGCGTTCGTAGGTGCGCACATAGATCACATCGTCGTGTATCGTGTAGATATTGACATTGGCGTCGTACTTGAAACGCAGTTCGCGCGCCCGTTTCAAATCGAAATCGTCGATATCGTCTCGCTCGGCGACAAGGTGCGGCACCCCCGTATCGATCAGCCACCAGCGTTCGCCCTCTTCGTCGATATCGGTGCGCCTGATATCGGGCGGAAGCATATCGCTGACGACATAAAGCCCGTTGATCGTAGCGCGTATCACGCCCGCACCGGTCAAAAACTCCGCCTTGCCGTCGACGCTAATACCCTTTTCGTGCGCAAAATGCGCCGCCGCACGACTGGCGTTTCCGCACATCGCGGCATACGAACCGTCGGCGTTATAAAACTCCCACTCGAAATCGTACTGTGGATGCGGCAACAGCACCACCATACCGTCGGCACCCACGCCGTTATGTCGATGACACAACTTGCGCGCAAGCGCACTTCTGTCGGCCTTGTGCTTCGCGACGAATAAGATAAAGTCGTTACCGTTGGCGGAATATTTGGTCACGGTCATGCGAAATCCTCCTCGATACGCGCTTTGATGCGCGCATATTCTTCTTCCAAGTGGGTGCGATCTTTGCTGTTGTCGATCAGATAATCCGCCATATAACGTTTTTCGGCGATATCGATCTGCGCCGCCAATCTATCGAGTATCTCCTCTTCGCTCAACCCGTCGCGTTGCATCGCACGTTCGATTTGCAAGCTTTGCGGCGCATAGACCACCAACACTTTGGCGGCGGGATAGCGTCCGCCTCCTTCGTAAAAGAGCGGGATATCGATGATATAGGGTCTTTTTTTCTTTTCTTCGATACCTCCCAGACGCATAATTTCCTCATAAATGAGCGGATGCAGCAACGCTTCGAGCTTTTTGCGCGCCATCGGGTCGGCAAAGACGATCGCACCCAAGCGTTTGCGGTCGATTCCGTCGGGACCACGTACCGATTCGCCAAAAAGTGTCGCCACTTCGTCGGCATGTTTTTCCAGCATCTCATGCGCGATTTTGTCCGCATCGATGACGGCAAAACCGTCGCGTTCGAACAACGAAGCCACCGCACTTTTACCCGTGGCGATTCCTCCGGTCAACACTATTGCATACTCCAGTCGCATTTACCACCTCTTGTAAGATTTCAACTGCATGGCATCGTAACCGTATACATCGTCTCTAAATTGCAACACGCCGTCATAGTCGACCCATGCCGTCAAATAAACGATATCGACGGGGATTTTACGCTTCAATCGTATATGAACGTTCTTTCCGCTCTGCAAAATACGTTTCGCCTTTTCCAAATCGATACTCGGATCGACATGCGCAAGGGTCTCCAGCATACCCATAGGTTTTTGCAATCTTACGCAACCGTGACTAAAAGCGCGCTTTGCACGCTTGAATAGCGGCTTAGTCGGCGTATCGTGCATGTAAACCGAAAATCGGTTCGGAAACAAAAACTTGATTTTACCCAACGCATTTTTGGGCCCCGGGGGTTGTGCGAAGCGATACGGCACATGTTTGCTGTAGCGATACAACGACCAATCCACCGACGCGGGATCGATCACTTCGGCATCTTTCCCCCATCCGTTATAGATCACGATCCCTTCGTTTTCCAAGGCATACGGATTGCGCAACAGCTTCGGTATCATCTCTTTTTGAATAATACTTTTTGGCACATTCCAGTAAGGATTGAGAACGATACGCTCCAACTCGTCCGAAAAAATCGGTGTCGGATTTTTCGGACGGCCGGTGATGACCCGCATCGTCAAAACAGGGTAGCCGTTTTCCTCAAAATAGAGGGTAAAAAAAGGAATGTTGATAACGATATGATAGTACGGTTGTCTCGGGTTGAACCATTTGATACGGTCGAGATTAAGCCGAATCGTTTCGATGCGCTTTGAGACGGGAACATTCAGCGCACGCAATGTCGCCGGGCCCACCACGCCGTCCGGTTCCAGTCCGTGCCGTCGCTGAAAACGTTTGACCGCCTCCACAAGACACTCCTCGTATCGCTCTTCTTGCATAAGCTGCATACAGTCGCTATCCTCGCCCGTGACACGAATCCGTCGACGTAGAGACGGCACGCCCTTGTCGCGCCCTCCTGGTTTCAAAATCTTGGAAAGTACCACTTTCGGCCAACCGCCCTGTTGAGCGATACGCATATAACGCACCAACGCTTTTTGTAAAGCGCGGTAGTGATACGCGACAGGTTGCTCATCGACAAGCATACGCTGCAAATCGCCGCCCAAAAGTGCGCGTTCCACCATACCGACAGGATCGACTTTCGGACGATGCAACTCCCACTCGGTACTCACGCCGTTGACTTTCAGATTGGCGATTCGTGCGCGAAACGCGCCCCAGTTGATACCGCCGAAATAGAGATAGTTCGTATAGGCTTCGTAAAGCAAAGTAATGCGGAATTCCATCTCCATCTTTTTCAAAAACGACGCATTCGTCGCGTACAACTTCCGCGCTTCTTCGTACAATGCCCTTCCGTCCGCAGCGACAAGACCGGCGGGGTCCAGCGTCTTGTCGTTTCGTATCGCATAAAAAAACGCTTCGGCGGGCTTGGAGAGCCCCTCTTCGTGCATCCATGCGGGTAAAAAGAGCAGCCGCTTGTAAAATCGATGTAAAAAACGATTTTTCGTATAACGTTGCAACGAATTGTAGATCACTTCCGTCGCGTGATCTTCATACGCGGCGGAAGATGCCGACAAAGGAGTCGTCGATCCGATCGTAGCCATCCATATAACCGACCAAATCAAATATTGAAGTGCCGTTTTCACAATCGAACTCTTTTTATAGTGATAAATTGTACAGATTATAGCCAAAATTTGTGTAAACTTATCGCAGCTACGTTACAATCGCTTATGCATTTTACATTCGGCGCACCGTGGTTTTTGTTCTTACTGACATTCATACCCTGTTTCAAACTCTGTAAGCCGCCCTCCGAAACCTATTGGCTCTCGACGGTAGCGTGGATCGAACGCGGTTTGTTGACATGGGATCGCGATTTTTGGCTCAAAAGTACAATCTTCGCGCTGCTTATCATTGCACTCGCCGATCCTTTCGTCTATCGCGACGTCGATACGCATAACCCCCGCAAAGGCAGAGACCTTGTCGTCGCACTGGATGCCAGCGGCTCGATGGCGCAAAGCGGATTCGACAAAGCGCACCCTTTTCGCAGCAAATACGACACGGCGCTTGCGCTGACCGATCGCTTTTTGCAAGCGCGCTACAATGACAATATCGGCATCGTACTTTTCGGTACCTTTGCCTATACCGCCTCGCCACTAACGTACGATTTGGCGGCGCTGCGTAAGATGTTGGCGACCACCGACGTCGGTTTGGCGGGGGAAAACACCGCTATCGGCGATGCGATCGTGCAGTCGCTTCGTACGCTGCGTTACGGTAAGGCAAAACGCAAAGCGATCGTATTGCTCACCGACGGACGCCACAATGCGGGAGCGCATTCTCCCAAAGAGGCGGTCGCCGCCGCCAAAAAAGAACACGTTGTCGTCTATACGATCGGTATCGGCAAAAAAGGCGACTACGATGCCGCATTGTTACGCAAAATCGCCGAAGAGACGGGCGGTAAAAGTTTCGACGCCGCCGATGCCGAAGCACTTCAAAAAATCTACGACACCATCGACGAATTGGAACCGAGTCCTATCCGCTCGGAGCGCTATCTCGGGAAACATTCGCTTGGCGCA
>JALVPA010000008.1:0-418 GCA_027026055.1 Campylobacteraceae bacterium
ACTGCCCCAGTATCGAAGATAAGGTCTATCGCTTCAAAGAGCGCGAACGCCATCAGATCTTTGTCGAGCCCCAAACGGCGGAGGAGACGGAGTATTACATTAACGGTATGAGCACTTCGCTACCGGTTGATGTACAGCTTGAGATGGTGCGCTCCGTAAAGGGAATGGAGAATGCACGTATTGTACGCTACGGTTATGCGATCGAGTACGACTATATCGACCCGACCGAACTGCGTCATACCCTCGAAGTCAAAAAGGTACCCAATCTCTATATGGCGGGTCAAGTCAACGGCACGACGGGTTATGAAGAGGCGGCGGCGCAGGGCTTTGTGGCGGGGGTGAATGCGGTGTTGTCGATTCGCGGAGAGGCGCCTTTGATCATCGGGCGCGACGAGGGGTATATCGGCGTACTTATCGA
>JALVPA010000008.1:428-7731 GCA_027026055.1 Campylobacteraceae bacterium
TATGTTTACCTCGCGTGCCGAGTATCGCTTACTCTTGCGTGAAGACAATGCCGACAGACGTCTGCTGCATCATGCCAAACGCATCGGAATCTTGGATGAGGTGCATATCGCTCGCGTCGAGCAAAAACAGGTGCAGATTGATGAAGCACTGCGCTATCTCAAAGAGAATTTCGCTACCCCGACCAAAGAGTTTTTGCAACGGCTTGAGGCGTTGGGATTGCAAAAGATCAACGACAAAACGGCATGGATCGACGTGATTGCGCGCGGCGAATTCGATAAAGAGAAGCTACTTGCGCTTTTGCCCGACTTTGCACGCTATAGCGATGAGGTGATCGATCAGATTTTGATCGAAGCGAAGTACTACCGTTACATCGAAAAGCAAGCGGCGCAGATCGCGCAGATGAAGGAGATGCTTAAGGTCAAGATTCCCGAAAATTTCGACTTTGTAAGCGTGCAAGGACTCAGCAACGAAGTGGTCGAGAAATTACAGACCGCCAACCCGCCTACGCTTTTTAGCGCGTCGCAGATTTCGGGCGTCACCCCTGCGGCGATCGAAATACTGCATGTTTATATCAAAATGCGTCAAAAAGGAAAAATCTAATGCTCTACTACTATGCACACACCGGGCACAAATACGGACTTGACCGTGCCAAACGCGCAACGGCGATTATCGAAGCGTTAGCCGATAAGGGGATTGAATGTAGGTTGTTGCTCAATGACTTTCGTGCCGGCGTAGCGCTCAAGGAACACGGTGTTGTCGAGCATGTGACGATCGAGACGATTCTCGATATCGATGCCGTTGCCGAGCGCGGCGATAGCGTCATTATCGATAGCGACGAAGACGATAAAGGCAAATTGGAACTTTATGTGGAGAATTTCAAGCATGTGTGGCGTTTTGCCAAAAGTCCCGATGACTATTCTCTCTATGGCGAGACGGTGTGGCGTTGCGATGTCGAGCAGGGGCAACAAAGCAGCGTAGTGGTACATCCGCGCTACCTTGAAGCGCCGCAAAGCAAAGAGGATCGCCTGCTCTTTTTCCTCGGCGATAGCGATCACGAGAAGGTGATCTTAAACCATAGCGACTTTTTCGATGCCTTCAAAGAGAAGATGGAGCTGCTGCTTGGGCACTACTTTTTTGTCAAATATGAAGAGGAGCTTGCCAAACATTTTAAAGCATTGCATGAGCCCGAGGAGTATATCGACCTGATCTCTACCGCTTCGACGGTAGTGACCGCTTCGGCGCAAACGGCGATGGAGGCGGTCGCCTCCGGTGCGCGAACGATATTTATCGAAACCGACAAACCGCGTATCTACCCGTCGCCAATATTGAAACGATACGGTGTTGAAGTGCTTGACGGTTGGCATGCGGATGCGCTGGAGCGTATGTTGTCCGATAACGAGCTTCCGATACGCCGAGACAAACCGAAACCTTTCGATATTTTCGCTCTTGATGCAAACCTTTTTTAACGGTTTGCTTAACCACATTTTATATTTAAGATAAATTCACTCCTAATTTACACAAGGTAACACTTGGGTAATTCTTCTGATTCCTTGAGCCGAATCAATCGTAATTTAGCCCAATTTTTCTATAATAAGTAGTTAAATTTATCATTAAGAAAGGATATCCAAATGGCGAACAACAAAAAAGGTCGTCGAGACTTTATGGGTATGGTTTTGGGCGGGTATACCGCTCTTGGCGGTTTGGGTGCCTTGTATGCGATGAAGCGTACATGGGATCCCTTGCCCAGCGTTAAAGCGGCCGGATTTACCACGCTTAATATCGACGATTACAAAGAAAACGAACTGGTGGTCGAAAAGTGGCGCGGTAAACCGGTTTTCGTATTGAGACAATCGCCGGCGACGATTGAGAAGCTCAAAAAAGAGAAACCCGAAGATCTGAAGCGTCTTATCAAAGTGGGCGATGCGCACTTTACGATTTGTGTCGGGCTGTGTACGCACCTCGGATGTATCCCCGCATTCCGTCCCGAAACACAAGATTTCTTGTGTGCGTGTCACGGCGGGGTATACGACATTACGGCCGAAGTGACCAAAGCACCGCCGCCAAGAGGATTGGATATTCCTCCGTTTAGAATCGACGGAAAGAAAATTGTGTTGGGTGAAAAAGGTCCTGAGTACGAAAAAATGCTTGCCGACGGCATTACGATGCCGGTATAAAGGAGGGGTAGATGGCACACTTTGATGAAAACGCACGACCGTTTAGCCACCAATGGCTCAACGAGAGATTGGCGATCGACACGCTTAAACGCGTACTTTCGACGGAGTATTGGATTCCAAAAAACATCAACTTTTTGTGGGCGATGGGAATGGTGTTGGCGGCGACTTTCGGGTTGCTGCTCGTTTCGGGTATTTTCCTTTTGATGTATTATCAGCCCAATACCGAACTTGCTTTCGATTCGGTTAACTATACGATTATGACCGAAGTGGGTTACGGATGGTTGTGGCGTCATATTCACGGAGTCGGCGCATCGGTGGTTTTCTTGGTAATCTATATTCATATGTTCACCGGTATTTACTACGGTTCGTATAAACGCGGCCGCGAACTTATTTGGCTTTCGGGGATGTTGCTCTTCGTTACCTTCTCCGCGGAAGCCTTCTCCGGCTATATGCTTCCTTGGGGGCAGATGAGTTACTGGGCGGGAATGGTTATTACCAACCTTTTTTCAGGCGGTTCGCTACACGCCGATGCTCTTGTCGAATGGATCCGCGGAGATTACGTTCCCGGTCAAGCCTTTTTGAATCGTTTCTTTATGTTGCATGTATTGTTGTTGCCGTTGGTAATCATCGGTCTTATCGTTTTGCATTTCGGTACGTTACGTATCCCGCACGTCAACAACCAAGAGGGGGAAGAACTCGATTTCGAAAAAGAAGCGGCGCTCTATAAAGAAGGTAAAATTAGAGAATCCAAAGTGATACCTTTCAATCCCGTCTTTTTGAGCAAAGATGTATTCGTATTGGGAATCTACTTTATCTTCTTCTTCTATCTGGTCTTTTATCATTTCGAGTTTGCGATGGATCCGGTCAACTTCGATCCCGCCGATCCGCTTAAAACGCCGCCGCATATCTATCCTGAGTGGTACTTCTTGTGGAGTTACGAGATTCTCAGACCTTTCCCGACCGATCCCGGGTTGGTAGCGTTTGGTATCGCGCAAGTGATCTTTTTCCTCTTGCCGTTTTTGGATAAAAGCCCCAATGTGGCGCCGGCGCACAAAAGAGGACTTTTCAAATATTGGTTCTGGGCGCTTTTGATCGATATGATCGTATTAACCTTTATGGGTAAATTGCCGCCCGAAGGTATTTGGAGCGTTATAGGGTTGATTGCGGCTATCTTCTTCTTCGTATTGTGGATAGCGTTGCCGATCATCACTAAAAAAGAAAAAAAGCTGTAAGGAGTCGGGCGTGAAAGAGTTGAAAATTTTTGGAATCGTAGCGGCTTTTACCCTCATCCTTTATTGGGGAGTCGAACCGTTTGCTCACTCTCAAATGCATAAGCATGTCGAGGGTGATGACTTGAAATATAGCGATCTCAAACCGCTCACTGTCAAAGGTGACGCGAAACGAGGCGAATCTTTGGCAATGGCGTGTATCGGATGCCACTCCATCGACGTAAAAAATATGCCCGCCCCGATGGATGCCGTTGCTGCGGCACAATCGTTCGGTGTCAATCCGCCCGATTTGAGTTTGGCGGGAAAATTGCTTGACGAGAAGTTTTTCGCTCACTTTTTGCTCAATCCCGCGGAGGTGACCAAGTCCAAGCACTTTGCGATGCCGCCGAGCGCAAGTAGCGAACAAGATGCGGCGGACATCGTGGCGTACTTCAAATCGATTGCTCCGAAAGAAGTGACGCCGAAAGAGGGATATGTATTTGCCTGCGGTCGTTGTCATGCCAACAGATACGACAAATGGACGCAAATCGGCGATGTGCCCAAAACCAAGTCCAATATCAAAACGGGTGTCGATTTGGATGCACTCGAATTCAAGAAAAAATTGGGAACATACCAAAACAAATTGGCCGATTACATGGGTAAATTGCCGCCCGATCTTTCCATTATCTATCGTGCGAGAAG
Source organism: Campylobacteraceae bacterium (assembly GCA_027026055.1). GTDB lineage: Bacteria > Campylobacterota > Campylobacteria > Campylobacterales > Sulfurovaceae > JALVPA01. The sequence goes on from JALVPA010000008.1 coordinate 4,514, forward strand.
CGAGCACTTCTTGGAGACCTTTATCGAAGATCCGCAGTCTCAGCTTCCGGGTACGGCAATGCCGCGTGTAGGGTTGAATCACGAAGGGCTTGAAAAGGTAATGGCGTATTTGGAAAGTACGGGTGATCCGAGCAAGCCCAAACGCGAAGCGATAGGACCGAAAGTTCTCGGCTTCTTCGTAATCTTCGCCTTCTTGGCATTCTTGTGGAAAAAATCGATCTGGAAAGGTCACCACTAAAAACGATTACGGGCTCTTCCGTAGTCCGTAAAAATTTTTCTTTCTTATCCTCTTTTTATCTACATTTCGATACGCTTACAAAAATCCTACCGAACGGAGCATTATGCTGATAGACGGACATGGACGCAAAGTGACCTATTTGCGTGTTTCTGTAACGGAACGTTGTAATTTCAGATGCCAATATTGTATGCCTGAAAAACCCTTTTCGTGGGTACCAAAAGAGAATTTGCTCAGTTTTGAAGAGCTTTTTTTATTTATTAAACGCGCAATCGACGAGGGGATCGAAAAGATACGTATTACCGGCGGCGAACCGCTTCTTAGAGAGGATTTGGATACTTTTATCGCCATGATTTACGACTACAAGCCCGATATCGATTTGGCATTGACGACCAACGGGTATCTTTTGCCGCAAGTAGCGAGACGTCTGAAAACGGCAGGCTTGAAACGACTCAACATTTCGCTCGACTCTCTTCGCCCTGAGACCGCCAAAGCGATTGCGCAAAAAGATGTCTTATCCCACGTACTGCAAGGTATCGATGAGGCGCTAAAGGTCGGGCTTGGCATCAAAATCAACATGGTACCGCTCAAAGGAATCAACGACGACGAGATTCTCGATGTTATGGAGTATTGTCGTGAACGAGACATCAAAGTGCGCTATATCGAATATATGGAAAATCGCCATGCCAACGAAGCACTGAGGGGAATGCACGGTAAAGAGATATTGGCGAAAATCAAAGAGCGTTATACGATCAAAGCGTTGGGAAGAGAAGGCAGTAGTCCTTCGTTTAACTATCGTATCGAAGAGAACGGTTACGAGTTTGGTCTCATCGATCCCCACAAGCACGACTTTTGCGAAAGTTGTAACCGTATTCGCCTGACTGCGGAAGGCTATCTGATTCCTTGTCTTTATTTCGACGAAGCGATGAGTATCGCGGAGCATGTTAAAAAGGGTGATGTCGAAGCGGCGGCAGAGGTACTGGCGCAAGTTTTGCGCGACAAACCCAAAGAGAATCGCTGGAGCGAAGAGAAACCGAATGAAGAGGCTATCTCGTCGCGTGCATTTTATCAGACGGGAGGATGAGGGAGTGAGGAGTGAGGAGTTAAGAATTAAGAGTTATTGTATGCTTTTTTGCAAAAAGCTTTTGTCTAATAAAGGCATTGCGAGGCAAGCCAAACCAAAACCATTCACTATTCACTATTCACTATTCACTATAAAACGAAGGGATTCCCTTTGTTTTATCTAACCGAACAGTTTTTCTCCATTCAAGGGGAAGGCAAATATGCGGGAGTTCCTTCCTACTTTTTGCGTACGGGAGGGTGCAATCTTTCCTGTCCCGGTTTCGGTGCTTCCTATTCGGTAAACGGCGAGCGTAAAAGCGGTTGCGACACTTATTTCGCCGTCGATAGTGCTTTTGGTAATCGGTGGAAAAAAATCGATGACGCGGCACTTTTCATTCGGACGCTTCAAGCGCATTTTGACGAAATAAGATATTTACCCGATGTGGTAATTACCGGAGGCGAACCCCTAATGTATCGAGAAGATTCTACGTTCAACACCGTACTTTCTTGGTTGATTGCACAAAAGATACGAGTGACGTTCGAAACCAACGGTACGCTCTGCCCCGATTTCGAGCGTTATCCTTTTTATGCGGAGGCTGTGTATGCCCTTTCCGTCAAACTTTCCAATAGCGGCGAACCCGAAAACAAACGTATCAATCCCGAAGCGCTGAAACAAATCGCCGCTTCGGCGAAAGAGTACTATTTGAAATTTACGCTTTCCAAAGAGAGTGTAGAAGGAAGCGCTTTTGAGGAGATTTCTCGATTGTTGACGATCTTGCCCGATACGGATGTGTATTGTATGCCTGTAGGCGAGAGTAGAGAGACGATATGGCATCACGACGAAGCGGTTTTTCGCTTTTGTATGAAACACAACTTTCGCTACAGCGATAGGTTGCATATACGGGTATTCGATACGACACAAGGGGTATAGATGCATTTTTTGGACGAAGACCTTTACGAAGCGGTCAAAAACCGATTGCCTCAGATCGAGAGTTATGTCGCTTCCCACGGAGGTACGTTGGAGCTTGTAGGGGTAAAAGAGGGCAAAGTCTATATTCGCCTTGCAGGAGCATGTCATGGTTGTTCCTTAAGTACGATGACGACCAAAGCGGTGGTGGAACGCAAACTAAGAGAATTGATCCATCCCGAATTGGAAGTGATCAATGTCGACACGCTCCCCACATCGGAAATACCTGAAGATTTGTATAGAGGCGAAACGGTTTTAACCGAAAAGATGCCGCCGAAAAAGGATAGGGAGAGTTCTTCGAAAGGTATTGCGGATAAAATAGCCAAACTTTTCGGAAAGGAGAAGTCATGACATTGACATTGGACGGAAGTATAAGCGCGACCGATATCTATAAAGTCATGTCACAGACCGTCATTCCGCGTCCTATCGCATGGGTGGTAACGGAAGACGAAGGTGTGACGAATATCGCGCCGTTTAGCTATTTTACACCGCTTGCTTCTACGCCGCCCACCCTACTCGTTTCGGTCGGACACAAGCCCGACGGTAGTCCGAAGGATACCCTTTACAATCTCAGAAAAAACAAAACGTGCACCCTTTGTCTTGCCGATTCGTCGCTGTTGAAACCGTTGCACTACTCTTCCAAACCTTTACCCCGTAATGTATCCGAAGCAAAAACTTTCGATATCGCACTGGAAAGACGCGACGAGGCGTTTCCTCCGGTAGTTGCCGACGCGCCGGTGGCATATTTTTGTATGTTGAGAGAGGAGATAACGCTGGGAGGTCCTACCGTCCCGTTGGTACTGGATGTAAAAGCGATATGGTTGGCTGACCGTATCGTTAAAGATCCGCAGAGGCTCTCTATCGATTTCGAACCTTTGGCACGTTTGGGGAAAGCCTATGCGACGATAGGAGAAAAACTCGAAGCACCTACGATTCCTTGAGTTTCGCTTGGCA
>JALVPA010000009.1 GCA_027026055.1 Campylobacteraceae bacterium
ACGATGGATAGGGGCATTGGATAGAAACATCCAACAAAATATCACCGAAAAACTTCAAAAGAGTCTCTCCTCGTATACCTTTTTGACGGAACCTTGGAACGAACCGATCTCGGCGCGATATCGCCTCTACGTGCATATCGACAGATTCGAGACCGATGCGAAAGGTCGAGGGATACTTTCCGGAAGATGGGCGTTTGTGGATATCGACAACAACAGACTTATCAATGGTCGCGGATTTTTATACGTTTCGGAGGATAACGTATCCGAGAAACATTCGATGAGGGTCGCACTATTGAGCCGGTTGTTGGACAGATTGGGCGAAGATATCGTAAAAACGTTAAGAACGGTACTGTCGGATCGATAATGTACTCTTACGCCTCTTCGATAGAGATATATCCGAAGCCGAGTTTCGAGCCGTTGGAAAACTGGAAAGTCGAAATCGACGAGCAGAGAGGTTGTTGGAAGCGGAAAAGATTGAAAACGTCAATAGTGTCGTTCGTTTTTATACCACGTTGGTTTGGCACGGTTTGTTGAATCCGTTGGAGGTGCTTTCGCGTATCGTACATTTTTCTTCCTACGATACGATAGAAACGACGGAGCTTTTTTATTACGAATCGGCATGTTATCGTCATCTACGATTACGCCGAAGCGAAGATAAAAAAACGAAAAAGGTTTTGAGTGCGGAAGAGGATTTTTATCGTAAAAACATGATACGTCAACTCTTCAAGATTGAAAAAAATGAATCGCGTTTTGTGTTTTTACGAGCAAATTACGAGCGTATCACGGGCGATAGGTTCAGATATGATCATTTTAGCGAAGGATTGTTACTTTGACGTCGCGAGAAAATTTCGCTCAAAAAAAGTCGGAAGTTCGACGTGTCGCTTAGAAAGCGAACGTGATACCGACGTTGATGGAGTCGATGGTATAGTCGATTTGAGAGAAGGCCTCGTCGTCATAATAGCGCATATAATCAAGGAAAAATCTTGTGCGCGTACCGTCGACGATACTGTCGCCCGCATCGAAACTTATCCCGAGACCCCATTGCCATTCGTTGGAAGACATGTCGCCGACGTTGTCGATATCCATCCGTACGTGTCCGTATCCGAGTAGCGCATAGATGCCGACATTCTCGACTTCGTATTTGGGTTTGAAATAAAGACCGTAGTTGGACATGTCGCCGCCCCAAGAGGAAGACTCTTCGTAAATCGCACTGTCGTAATCGAAATCGATATCGCTTACGGTCGTGGTGAAACGCGCTTCGAGTGCGAACCAACGGTTGAAGTCGTACCCCGCGACAAGATCGATATTGTGTCCCGTCGCATCCATATCGATACGGTTTCCGAAAAATGCGGGGTGGACATCGATGCTCGCTTGCATGTAGGAGTATCCCAAACCGAGATAGAAGTTCCCTGGGAGCGACTCTTGCAACTGCGCGTCGTTCAAGGCTTTGTAGGAGTCGTTCCCGTAAGCGGGATAGCTTTTTGCCTGTGCCGTAGAGAGAAGTGCCGCCGCCGCGACGAGTGATGCTACGATACGTTTCATGTTGTGCCCCTTTGTTGAATATGGCGAATATTCTATCATAATTACAATTACTTTTTCTTACGACGCGCGTGTCAATACGCTTTTTTCTTTTTTATGTATCTTGCATAACGTATCGCCAGCGGTTGCGCACTCAGTCCGTGCAAAACGATACTGAGCAATATCGTCAACGAGGCGACAGCGAAAATCTTTTCGTGCCCTTCAATCGTTTCAAGCGTATGCACCGCAACCAAGATATAGAGTATCGAGGCGATACCTCTGGGACCGAACCAGCCGTAAAAGAGTCGCGTGGGCATATCGACGGACATAAAGCCGAAGCCGAGTATCACGGGTATCATACGCAATAGCGTCAAACTCAAGATAGCGTACAAAAGAGCGTTCGTATCCCAGTAGGTATAAGTGGCGGGGATAAATACCAAACCGAAAATCAAAAACGACACCATAATGAAGAGTTCGCCTTCGCTTTCTGCGAAAAGTTCCACGCGATGGCGTAACCTCGCGCTGGTATTGCCGAGAAAGAGTCCGGAAAAGAAAGCGGCGATATAGCCGTTACCGTGGAAGAACTCGGCGAAATAGAAGGCGAATATCGCCAACGCGACCGGAGCGAGATTGGCGTATTGGTGCGCCATCCAACCTTTTTCAAGCGCTTTGTGCATGATACGCGCACCAATCCTGCCTACAAATGCACCCGCCGCCGCACCGAAAAGAATTTGTTGCGTGATATAGCCAACCCATCCGCTTTGGGCTTGTTCGCTTCCCGAGCTTATCATCGCCAAAACCGTCAGTAATACGGGAAATACGATACCGTCGTTTAGTCCGCTTTCGACGTTGATGGTGTTGCGTACCGTTTCGGGGATACGCTTGTCGCTGACCACCGCTTTGCCGAGTGCGGCGTCGGTAGGCGCCAAAATAAGCGCCAACAAAAGCACGTAAAGCGTCTCTTCGTTCGGAAAAAAGCGCAGTCCTACCGCCGTCGACACGATAATGGTGACGGGCAAGGCGACGAAAAGCAGGCGAAACGGCAATCTCCAATGTTGCCTGAGGCGGGCAATATCCAGTGCCGCCGCATCGCTGAAAAGCACGATAATAAGCGTAATTTCCGCGAGGACTTGCACCGCGTCGGCATTGAAGCGGATGGGCTTGCCGCCGAGTACGAGGGGAGAGAGCAGTACGCCAACCGCCGTAAATATCATCGGTCCGGAAACGTTGCGTTTGGAAAGCCATCCCGAAAAGACGCCGTAGCCGAGTATAAGCAGACTGATACCCAAAAAGACGAGATGTTCGTGCATCTTATCGCGCTTTTTCGGGAATGACGCGGCAAGCGATACGCTCGAAGCTCTCACCTAATGCAAGATGGAGATTAATACGGTTGACGAGGCGTTGTTTGTGAATGTCGAGTTGGCGTATACGCGCATCGATCCATTTGCTTTGTACGGTGAGTACGTCGATATAGCTGCCTTGTCCGATGTCGTAGTTGGCCTTGGTCATCTCGTAGGCTTGTTTGTATTCGCGTACCATCGCGCTGATATAGCGATAACGTGCGGCAAGTTGCCTTTCGAGCGCCAAAGCGTTTTCGACCTCTTTATAAGCTTCGAGTACCGTTTTTTGATAGCGAGCGATTGCCGCGCGTTGCTCCGCCGTCGCGGCGTCTATCTTGGCTTGGATCGCGCCGGCGTCGAATATCGGCATAAAAAGCCCGCCGATGAGTTTTGCCATCGTATCTTGCAACACGTCTACGCCCGCTTGAGCGCCGAGGGTGATGGACGGCAAGCGGAGTTTGCTTACCGCGTCGCGATTGTGAAACGCCGCGGCGACTTCGAGTTGTGCGGCGATAACGTCGGGTCGGTTGTTGAGCAGATCGAGCGGAACGCCGTGGGGAATTGCTTTCGGTACCGCGGGAAGGTTGCGAGCTTTGAGCTTATTGGCCGGGTAACGTCCCATCAAAGTTTCAAGCGCACGGGTATCGCGTTCTTTTCGGGAAAGTAACGAGATTTTCAAATCTCGCGCTTCGGCGAGCATGGCGTTGATCATATGGACGTCGCGTTCGTTGCCGCTTCCTATCTCCGCACGTTTGCGTAGGATGCGTTGCGCCTCTTTTTGTAACGCGACGATGTCGGAAGCAAAACGATAGGTCATCTTGTCGGCGGAGACGGTGTACCAGAGTTTGGCTGCGGTAGCTGCGAGCGACTGTCGTGCCCACTCGTAATAGAAAACATTCGAAACGAGTGCAGCCTTATCGCGTGCGTTTGCATCGGATATTTTTCCCCAGATATCTGGTTCCCAGTTGAGTGCCAAGACGATATTTCCGCGTCCGTGTTTGCCTTGCGCTTCCCAACTGCGTTGGGTATAGTTGCCTTGAAGATTGAGTTTGGGTATCGACTCCGAAAGCCCGAGGCGCAGTATCGCTTCGCTTTGCGCTACGCGCTCCGCGGCTATGTGCAAATCGGGGTTGTGGCGTAGGGTTTCGTAGACGATATGTTCAAGCGTTTTGTCGTGAAAGCTACGCAACCAGGCGTGTTTCGTCTGTTGTACGTTTGTACACTTTGCGGAAGCATAGCGGTCTGGAACGGTATGATTTGCGGGCAAAGGGTGTAAAACGGGGCGGGGTTTCGTATCGGTGCTACATCCGTTTATCACCGCCATCAGCGAGAGGCCGCAGAGCGTGAGGGTCGTTTTTTTCATTCGATACTCCTTCTATCAATGAAAACGTAAAAAGTATTGCCAACTCATCATACGCAGCAGTATCTTTCGAATGATTGCCACATGGCTCCAAAATCCCTCTTGTGCTCCGTAAACGGCTGCGATGGCGTCGACACCGAGCGGAAGTCCCAGCGAAGAGATATTTTGATCGAGTTGGATGATGACGGGAATTTGCCCTTCGGGTAAAGCGCGCGAGACGGAGTACATGTTGCGGTTGATATTGAGTTCGCCTTCGGCGAGCGCGGGAAGTATCCGTTTGACCTTACCTTGGAAAGTACGCCCAGGTATAGAAGGAAAGATCACTTCGGCGGGATCGCCCGCTTTGATATTGGTGACGGGTTCGGGACCGAAACCGGCGATGAGCGTAGCGGAGTTGCTGTCGACGAAAGTCATCGCGGGCAGTGCGGGTATCGTAACCGCCATCTGTCCCGGTCTGACGCGCATATGCGTCACGAAACCGTCGGTCGGCGCTTTGACCGTACAACTTTCGAGATCGAAACGCGCATCGGCCAATTTCGCCTTGAGTACGGCCACCTCTTTTTCCCAATCGTATACTTCAAATTTCGAACCCCCTGCCGCTTGGCGTAAGCGTTTCGTGTCTTCGAGACGTTGTTGCGCATATTTTAGTTGCGCTTCTATCTCGTCCACTTTGGCTTGATAGGGGGTGGGGTCGATTTTGAAAAGAACGGTGCCTTTTTTTACGGGAACGTTAGGTTCCACGTCGATCTCTATTACTTTACCGCGAACGTTGGGTACGATACCCGTCGTGACGAAATAGACGCGTGCGCTTCGCGAGCCGGGATGAAAATAGGCCATTCCCATCAGCATACTTCCTATCAGTACCACACCGCCGAGCACGGCGGTGGTGAGCGACCATTTGTTGACGGGAATCTTAAAGACCTTGAAAACGATCCAGCAGAAGGTGATATAGGTCAGCAGCATCAACGTTTCCATCAGGCTTCTCCTTCCGCACGGGTATTTGTATCGGTTTTTGTTAGTATCGTTTCCGTCTCACGAAGTTTCTTTTCGAGCGCTTCGACTTTTTTGGAGAGGGTTTCTATTGTTTTGAGTTGGCCTTTGAGCTCTTCGGAGGGTTCGATTTGTACCGTCTCCATCCCCCATCCTTTGCCGGGTTTGTAGAGATACGCCCAGATCCATAAAAAAGGCCAAATGACATGAAGCAAAAAGAGGCTCACCCATCCGGCGATATGGATGGCGTCTTGATGCGGATGTTCGCGCTTTTTCGCGATCTCGTAAGGAATGTCGTGGATATAGATCACCAAATAGATGAGAAAAATCGACACCGTGACGAAAACGCCGAGTGCGACGAAATCGAGGGTGCGAGGATCGATTGCCATAGCCATGAAGTACTCCTTTTGTGTCGTATCTTTCGTCTCATTATAACGCAAAAAGGGTATAAAGGTCATACATGACCGAAATAACGCTCCCCCGCGATATAAACGGCACTCGCTTCGCGTACGTGTAATATTGTATGCAGCGCAATCTCCTCTTTGCGAGCGGGCAATTCCGGGAGCGTTACGATACAAAAATCGGCCGCTTTGCCTTTTGCTATGCGTCCGCACGGTAGTTTCAGCGCCTGTGCGGCATCGACGGTAACGCTACGGATCAGCTTGTCGGCAAAATGTGTCAACGGGGCTTGATGATGGAGCATCAGCGCCGCTTTCATCTCCTCGAAAAGGTTAAGAGAATCGTTGGAACTCAATCCGTCCGTAGCGACGCAGTAGGGCACTTCCATATCCATGAGTTTCTCTACACGTAAACGGCCGCATCCGAGATAGCGGTTTGAACGAGGACAGTGGGCGATCGTATGACCGTCGTTTTTCAGACGCGAAAGTTCCGTGTCATTCGCTTGTACGGCATGTACGAAAAGTGTGGGATAGTGCGAAAAGGCGTTGACGAAAGTCTCTATATCGGTAACGGGCGTACCGGTATTGAAAAAGGTTTCGAAAAATTCCCTAAATCTTCCTTCGGCTTTTTCAAGCCATTCTCTTTCGTCGGGCGACTCGAGGAAGTGTGTGCTTAGCGGCAATCCTTCCTCTCGTGCCAGTGTCACGGCACGCTGAAGGAGGACGGGGTGTACCGCATAAGGAGAGTGGATAGCAACGGCGGGGGTGAGACGATAGCGTTCGGCATCCTCTTTCGAAGCCTCGAGTCTATGGAGAAAATCGGCATAGAGCGCATCGGCGTATGCTGCCGCAGAACCTATAAGTTCGTTGAAATAGACGACACGTTGCGGTACGGCGCGGCAGACCTCCAAGTCGATGCCGAAACTGCTGATAGCGCCGAAAGCGGTGATACCGCAACGTAACATCTCGTCGCACGCGGCTTCCATGACACTGTCGTTACATTGCTCTTTGAGTTCGTCGCGATTGGCGATGACACTATAGAGCCAAGGGATGAAATCGCCGTATTGTAGCGTAGTTTTGTTGGCGGAAAACTCCAAATGCACGTGTGCGTTGACAAATCCGGGATAGACGACGCTATACGGAGCGCAGCGTATTGTTTCCGCTTCGGGATAGCGAGCGATGAGTGTCGTAATGTCGTCGATATCGTATATCGTCTCTTCGAAAGCGACACCGTATCCTTCTACAAAGCTTCCGTCAAGGTAGAGATAGTCGGCTACGAGCAGTTTCATGATACCTCTTTTTTAGAGAAATCATACCACGATAAGCGTGAAGATAAGAAGTTTTATACGATCTCTTCGAGCTGTTTGTCCGGTATGACGAGGATACGACGCTCCATCCTGTTTATCTCTTCCAAAAGTGCTTTCGAGGTTGCTTCCAACTCTTTGAAATAGGTTTCGGCAAGCTCTTGCTCGGCATCCGTGATACGCTTTTTTTTACCGAAAAGCTTACTGAAAAAGCCTTGTTTTTTATCTTCTTGATAATAGATCTTAAATATATTCAAATAGATATCGTGCAGTTTGAAGTGTAGCGATTCGATGTTTTGCATACATTCGAGAGGATTGGTCGGAAGGGCGTTGAGCTTTTGCGCATCACCGTAAAACCATTTTCCGAATCGACACTCCGTCGAGTTTACCGGGATGGCGTTTTTTTCCATTTTGACACCGTTGATGAGCATTTTCGCTTTTTGTACCCAACTGATGTGGGCGGTTTTGGCGGCACGCAATTGTTCGAGAATTTCATTTTTTGTCATTTTTCTTTCCTTCGAATCGGATAAATTTACAACTAAAATATTATATACATAATTCATTTAAAATAGATTTATTATATAAAATCAAAAATAATTATATTTTTAAAATGGAAAGACGGAGTAGTAAAGATAGAAATTATATTCTACGCAGAGGTGAGAAACTGTTTCATTATATTGATTCGCCAATTCAACCAATAAGTGCAATTTCTAAAAGATAGTCGAGAAAGAGCGGGCTAACCGAATATAGGTTATCCTTTTTTCGACCAAAAAGAAAGGAATTGCATGACCTATAAACAATTAACCCTAC
>JALVPA010000010.1 GCA_027026055.1 Campylobacteraceae bacterium
GGATATCGCTCTCGTGGCGCTCCAGATAGAACGTGTCGTTTTGCCAAATTTTCATCGGCGCACCTTTTTAATGCCCGTTTTGCCTAGTTTGAGCAGTTGCGAAGGTGTGCCTTCGGAGCCGATCGGTTCGACGACGATCTCCGCCGCGTTGCGTGCAAAGTCGATATCGAACGCTTCGCCGCTTTTGTTTGCCGAAGTGCTGTACGCCCATTTTAGGCGCTTGAGTAACAGCAAGTGGTGTTTGTCGCGTACGATACGAAAGGATCGACCGTTGGGGAGGATAAAGGTGGTGCGTCGTTGGCGTCTGAAACGCTTTTTGTGCGCTGCGGGGATGCGCGTCATCGTTTTGAGCGTCGCGAGCGAATCGACGGCGCGCAGGTAACGTTTGTGCGGCGGTCTGCCTTTGATAGCGTCGAGTTTGAGAGCGTTTTGAGAAACGAAACCTACGGCGGTATCCGTGGCGGTAAGAAAAACTTTTTCGTGTAACATGGAGGTATTATACAAAAGGGGGCGTTAGTTTTCTCTTTTTAGCGCCTCGGCGAGTCGCAACCAGTCGCGATAGGCCTCTTTTTTTAGGGCGGGATTGCGTAGAAGATAGGAAAAAGAGAAGGTGGGCATAAGGGGATAACCGGAAAAGTCGTGAAAGATCCCGTGACTTTGCGTCAAATCGACGGAGATACCGCTGAGCCATTCGAACGGCTCGACGCCTAAGGCGACGATGTAGCGCGGTGAGATCAAATCGATCTCCTTGAGTAAAAAAGGCTTGCAAGAATGTATGTCGTATTGTTTTACCGATTCGTTTGCGGGGGGACGACATTTGAGAAAGGACGTGATATAGACATCGTCTTCTAAGAGGTGAAGAACGTTTTGCAAGATATTGTCGAGCATCTCTTTGCTTTTGCCTACCGGAAGAGTGCCCGATTCGTCTTCGGCGAGTGTAGGGGCGGCGGAGAGTATCATCACTTTTGCACCGCGTTTTCCACGTCCTGTCACGGCTTGACGACGCGATTTGGCGTAGTTGCACAAATGGCAGACGCGAATTTGCGCATGCAGGCTTTCGAGTGTGTCGGGCAAAGGGACGTCATCCGTATCCTCCGTAAAAGGCTTCGTTTCCGTATAACGGTATCCGAATGCTTTGAAAAGATAGAGTTGTTTGAGCAGCAGTGCGTTTTTGAGACGTTTCATAGCGCGATTATACCCAAAAATCCATAGAATCGCCGGCTTGATATTGATGATATTTGTGTGATTTTTCGGTGAAAAGATAGAGAAAACGGATGCGTTCGACGTTTCGATACCCCAAAAACATATCTTCTATGGCGATTCTTGCGATTATTTTTAATTTATGTGATAAAATAACCGACGATACAAGCGCCATAGAATATTAAGAAAGAGCAATTTAATGACACACATATCCAGAAAAATCGTACTTATAGGTGACTTTTCGACGGGAAAAACCAGTCTTATCAGACGTTTTGTCGAAAACCGATTCGGCGATCGCTACTTAAGTACCGTCGGAGTAAAAGTGTCGAAAAAACAAGTGAACGTCGGTGAGACGACTTATGTTTTGTTGATTTGGGATATCGAAGGAGGAACGGCGCAAAAGTCTATCAATACCACCTATTTGAGGGGAGCGCACGGCGCAATCGTCGTCGCCGACATAACGCGTAACGAAACGATGGCGCATATCGAAACGTATCTTGAGACGGTGGAAAAGCATGTCGGAAAGGTTCCCGCCGTGATCGCTTACAACAAGTGCGATCTGTTGGATAAAACCGCATTGGAACGATTTGTCGAAGAGCGTAAAACGAACGTCTCTTTTTCCGTTCCGACGCACTACGTTTCGGCGAAGACGGGAGAGGGCGTCGAAGCGATGTTTTTGTCGCTTGCCAAAGCGTTGGGAGAGGGTTAAATGCATATCGAAGAGGTGTTTAAAGCGATCAACGGCAATCACAAGTACGAATACTTCGTCATCGATACCGAGCATAAGGTGTTGGAGTTTTCCGAAAATATTCTTTCGTTATACGACGTGAATCGTACCGAATGCGACAAATTGCAAATGCACGATATCGCCGAAGAGTTGGTGGGGGCGGAAGAGGAGATTAAAGCTGTTTTCGAAGGAACGTTGGAGAGTTTTTCGATTCCGTTTGTTTACAAAAAGGGGCGCTACTACAATATCGGAGTACACCCCGGTAAAGCGACCAAGCGTTCGTCGAAAGCTTTTAAGTATCGTACCGTAGTGGTATTGTTGGAAGACGTAAACGAGATTGCAACGGCGCAACAGGCGCTTATCCAGGAAAAAAACGAAAAGAGCTTGCTGCTCGAAGAGATTTTTGAAAAAAACCGTTCGTTACGAAAGTATAACGAAAAGATGCAAGAGATGGTCAAAACGGAAATGGCGCGCGTGCTCGAGAAACAAAAGATGATCGAGCATAAAGCGCGGTATATTCAAATGGGCGAGATGGTTAGTATGTTTACCCATCAATGGAAACAACCGCTCAATATCATTTCGATCATCGGCAACGTATTGAAAATGAATTTGAGCAAAAAAAATACGAAAGCCGACAAAGAGACGATAGAGAAAATTGATCGCATTTTAGAGCAAGTGGAGTTTATGAGTAAAACGATCACCGATTTTCAGCACTTCTTCAGACCGACCAAGGAGATCAAACCTTTCGACGTGTGTCGCGCAATCGACGATGTTGTAAATATCGTCCGTTTTTTGTTCGAGTATCACGGTATAGACTTGTTATGCAAATGCGAAAAGCCGGTTATCGAAGCTATAGGGTTTCCGAACGAATTTAAACAGGTGATTTTGACGTTGCTATCCAACGCTAAAGACGCTTGTGTCGCCAATCCGAACGAAAACTTGAAAGTGATCGTAGAAGCGGAAGAGGATGAAGGGAGCGTCAAAGTGAGAGTGAAAGATAATGCGGGAGGCATCCCCGAAACGTTGATCGACAAAATTTTCGATCTATATGTCGGTACGAAAGAAGAAGGAAGCGGCCTTGGACTTACGCTGGCAAAAAACATTATCGAAAAAAATATGGGCGGAAAGATTAGCGCACGCAACGAAGAAGACGGCGCGGTTTTCGAAATTTCGCTACAAAAAGCGTAAATATCAAGCGTCGAAGTCGCTACCGAAACTACAACCCGCTTCGAGTTTCGCGACGCGCGTAGCGTGTCTGCCGCCTTCGAATTCGGTTGTTGCAAACGCCTCGACGATATCGGCAATCACCCCTTTGCCTACGACGCGTTCTCCGAAACAAAGTACATTGGCGTCGTTGTGTTGACGCGTCAGTTTGGCAGTGTAGTGGTCGTGACACAATGCGGCGCGGATACCGCTTACTTTGTTGGCGGCAATGGACATACCGATACCCGTACCGCAGATAAGGATACCGAAGCTGCCTTTGTCGGAGAGTACCGCTTCGGTACATTTTTTGGCAAAGTCGGGATAGTCGACTCTATCGGCGTTTTGAGGACCCAAGTCGACGATTTCGTGTCCGAGTTCTCGTACGATCTCTTTGACATACTCTTTGACGGCATAGCCGGCGTGATCGGTTGCGATGTAAAATTTTTTCATCGAAATATCTCCTTATAAAAGTATATGCGCCAACCACTCGACAGGTGCGAAGAGTACGGATGAGAGCGGCGTAAAGAGTATCGCAAAAAGCAGCAGCATTCCGTAAGGATAGATTTTGTCGTACAATGCCGTGAAGCGATACAGCTTCATCCCTTCGGCGACGTAGCGCAACGCCTGCGCTCCATCTAAGGGCGGAATCGGCCAGAGATTGAAGACGGCCAGTACCAAACTCAGGATAAAAAACTGAAACAAAAATAGCGCCGTAAAGGTCGCAAAGAAGCCTTGTGCTTGGATAAAAAAGGGCAAAATCGCCGCGGCGAGTGCCGCCGAGAGAAGATTGAAAACGATTCCCGCCAGTGCTACGGATACGGCGCCTTTGGTACCGCCGTTTCGCATCACGGTCGCTATGTTCACGGGGACGGGCTTCGCCCATCCGAAGATAAAAGGCGCGCCGCTAAAATAGAGGATGCCGGGAACCAATAACGAACCGACGGGATCGATGTGAATCAGAGGATTGATACCGAGTCTTCCGAGGCGTTTTGCGGTCATGTCGCCGTAACGATAAGCGACCCATCCGTGCATGATCTCGTGTCCTACGATTGCGACGATGAGCGCGCTGATCGAAGCGACAAGTTTGAGGATTTCGACTTCGCTCATGTTACTCTTCTATCGGTGCTTCGTGTTGTAACGTGTCGATACGTCTGCCGACTCTGTGCCATCTGACGCTGAAGCGTTGTTTTTCCCATAGTTTTTTACACGCATCGGAATCGATGGGAAGCTCTTTGCAGACGCGTTTGAGACCCGCATGATCTCTACCGTTCCCGTTTGCGTCTCCTCGCAGGACTTTTTCGTAGGAACGGTGTTCGATACTCATGTAGATAAGCCACGGTTTCCCGACGATCAATCGATACGGTACGGGACCCCAGAAACGACTGTCGTTGGAGTTGTCTCGGTTGTCCCCTACCATATAGTAGTGATCTTTCGGCACTTTAGCGTAAAGAGCGTTGATAGGATGTGCGGGCAGATCGTAGACGGGAGTGTCAAGTCCCGAAACAAATATCGGGACCATATCGATACGTTTGTTGTAGAGATAGTAGTTGAGCAACGCTTCGAAACTCGGCATCCCTTCGGGAACGTAGCGAATGCCGGGATAGGTGTCGGCGTAAGGGTTTTCCACCCAGAGTTTGCCGCGAAGTTTACGAATTTTTTGAGTGGGATAGTGGGTGCGAATATAGTCGTCGCCTTCATGGAAATGGATCAAAAGCTTTTTGTCGGCGTAAATGAGTTCGTCGCCTCCCACTGCGACGCAGCGTTTGACATAGTGGACTTTTTCGTTTTTTGGATAGCGGAAGATAACGATATCGCCGCGTTTCGGACGCGGCCCGTCGATGAGGTGACCGTCGCCTCTAAAATCGGGTAGTACGGGAATTTCGAGCCACGGTATATGGGGAATGGGAATGCCGTAGGAAAACTTTTTCGCAAAGAGAAAATCGCCGATAAGCAGCGTGCGTTTCATCGAGCCGCTGGGAATGACGAACGACTGCGCAACGAAAAAAATAAGAAACAGAACGATGATGATCGTTCCGGTCCACGTACCTGAAAAACGATAGAGTCTTTTCAAAAACGTTTTCACTTAGAGCCTTTGTTTTGCGGACTTGAGGGTGTTGCTAAGAAGCATGGCGATGGTCATCGGTCCCACGCCGCCCGGAACCGGCGTGATAAACGAGCATTTCGGCGCCACAGCTTTGAAGTCGACGTCGCCGACAAGCTCTCCGTTTTCGAGACGGTTGATACCGATATCGATAACGACGGCGCCTTCTTTGATCATGTCTTCTTTAATCAGCCCGGGTACGCCGACGCCTACGATGACGATATCGGCACGTGAAGTATGGGCTTTGAGATCTTTGGTGTGGATATGCGTGACGGTCACGGTGGCGTCGGCGTTGAGAAGCAGCGCCGCCATCGGCTTGCCCACGATGTTGCTTGCGCCTACGACACAGACGTCTTTGCCTTTGAGGTCGATCTCATACGCTTCGAACATCTTCATCACGCCAAGCGGCGTACAAGGAACGAAAGCGTCGAGTTTCGTCACTAATCTACCGACGTTGTATGCATGAAAACCGTCGACGTCTTTTTTGGGATCGATCACTTCGAGGATCTTGTCGGTATCGATGTGTTTGGGGAGGGGAAGCTGCACCAAGATACCGTCTATGTGAGGATTGTCGTTCATCATGCGTATAATTTGGATGATCTCATCTTGAGAGATAGTCTCGGGCATATGGTGCGTTATGGAGTAAAATCCCACTTTTTCGCACGCTTTGGCTTTCATCTTGACATAGGCGTGGCTCGCGGGGTCGTCGCCGACCAAAATGACCGCCAATCCCGGCACGATGTTTTTTTCGCGTTTAAGCGCTTCGACATCTACGGCTACTTGTTTGTGGATCTTTTCGGCAAGCGCCTTCCCGTCAATAAGCTGCATGAGAGACCTTGTATAATGATTTTTAGGAGAGTATTATAGCCAAATTTGTTTAGCGGAACTATGTGTATATCGAAGATTGCTTCGAGCCCATAAAGGTACGGGCGTGCGAAAATTTAAAGTACGAGGTTCATAATGCGTTCGGCCGTTTCGTGTTCTTTTTCGGAGACGACATTGTCGTCGCGGGAGAGCTCTTTGGTGATTTTCGCCAAGACGACGATGAGCGTGCCGACGATATCGGGAAGTTTCTTTTCCGTTTCGACATCCAATTCGTACGCAGGCGGTAGGGTGGCGATATGGTCCAATATCTCTTGGAGATTCAACGTAACCTCCAGTTCGACGAAACGTTGCATCTCCTCTTGGAACGCTTTGCTCAAGGGAAGGTCGTTCAACGAAATAATCTCTCTGCCGTTTGCTTTGGCATTCGCTTTCGCCGCGATAAGCATGTCGTGAAACTTCTGGTCGATATAATCGCTCAATTGTTTGACTTTGTTTTTGGCGATGCGTAAGCCCGCCGCTTCTTTGTAGAGCTCTTCGATTTTGTGTACTCCTGCTACTGCCATGTGTGGTCCTTTTGTGTTGATTTGGTGCGATTGTAACCTATCTTACGAAAAATGGCATGCTACCGTAGTAGCAAACGGCGATTGAAGTAAGATTTTCGATACAATTAGAGTCTCATTTGAGGAAAGGAACGGGTAAGAATGTATAAAATTTTATCTCTTTTGTTGCCGTTGGCCGTATTTGCCCAAGAGGATTTTATCTCGCATTACGAATACGGACGGATGCTCTTTCACAACCCCAGAGGCGTGAGCTGTGCAAAATGTCATGACCATGACGGCAGCGGAAAGGTTATCGCTACATACAAAGATAAAACCGGCAATGTGCGTACTTTACGAGGTCCCGATATTAGAGAGGTCGATTACGAGACGTTGATTGAGACATTGAGTCGAAAACATCCGGTGATGCCGAGGTATTATCTGACCGATGAAGAGGTGCGCACTATATACGATTATTTAAGAAGCGAAAAAAAGAGAGATTAGAGGGTGAGGCGCGACTCCCGAGACAGGAGCGCTTAAAAATTAAAGGGGAGTGACGTTTTCGGCTTGAGGACCCTTTTGTCCTTCGCCGATTTCGAACGTGACCGCTTGACCCTCTGTTAAAGTCACGCGTCCGCCGTGGGGATTGTTGACTTGACGGAAGTGTACGAAGACATCGTTACCGCCGTTTTCTTGTTGGATAAATCCGTAACCTTTTTCGTCGTTGAACCATTTGACTGTTCCGTGATGCAATGTTGCCATCTGTATACCTTTGGATATGTAATTGAATGTATGAAAAGAATAACGGTAGAGAAGTCTTTCGGGGTCTTGCAGTCGTTTACACACACATAACACTCAAAAGATGACTTCGTTCCTCATCTTTCATAGCACCATTGTAGCCGTATTTTTTATAAAGCAACTTAAACGGCGTAAAAATCGAAAAAATATGGAAGTAACGGAAAGTAATAGGGTAAAAAAGAGATATAAGACGCCAATTCAACCAATAAGTGCAATTTCTAAAAGATAGTCGAGAAAGAGCGGGCTAACCGAATATAGGTTATCCTTTTTTCGACCAAAAAGAAAGGAATTGCATGACCTATAAACAATTAACCCTA
>JALVPA010000011.1 GCA_027026055.1 Campylobacteraceae bacterium
AATCCCGTACTTCGCGAAGGAAACTCCGACAGACGTTCGGCGCTGGCGGTGAAAAAATATGCGCAAAAAAATCCGCACAGACTCAAACCTTTCGAAGAAAACCCCAAATGTCGCGTCGCTCATATGGAGGGTAAAGGCGACTTTTTCGCCAACGAGCAATCCGTTATTGTCGATAAAGCGCAGACCGTAAGCATCAAGCTCAACGGCAAAACGATCAAAGAGATCGAAGCCGAAACGGACGAGGTGCTCGATGCGACTTTTATGTCCGCCAAAGCGTTGCGCGAGTTTTACGCCAAAACGATCGAAGAAGCCAAAGAGAAAGATCTCATCTGGTCGTTGCATCTTAAAGCGACGATGATGAAGATCTCCGATCCTATCATGTTCGGTCACGCGGTCGAAATCTTCTTCAAAGATGTCTTTGAAAAATATGCCGACGAGTTCGAAAAGTTGGGTGTCAACCCCAATCTGGGTCTCGGCGATCTCTACGACAAACTCAAAAACTCCGATAAAGGCGAAGAGATCGAAGCAGCGATCAAAGATGTGATTCTCAACGCCAAGCCCGATCTTGCGATGAGCGACAGCGATAACCTCGTTACCAACCTTGACGCTTCCAACTTGATCATTATCGACGCTTCCATGCCGGTCGTCATCCGCGAAGGCGGTAAACAGTGGGATAAAGACGGTAACGCACGCGAAACTTTGGCGGTCATTCCCGACAGCACCTACGCGATGTTCCACGAAGCGATGATGGAGGACTGTAAAAAGAACGGACAGTTCGACGTTGCGACGATGGGACGCGTCAGCAATGTCGGTTTGATGGCGAAAAAAGCCGAAGAGTACGGTTCTCATCCCACCACCTTCGAGGTCGCCGAAGATGGTGTGATGGAAGTGGTCAGCGAGACCGGCGAAGTGCTGATGAAACACGAAGTCGAAAAAGGCGACATTTGGCGCTTGGTTCGCACCAAAGACGTTGCGATCCGCGATTGGGTACGCTTGGCGGTAGAGCGTGCGCGCATCGAAGGGGTACCCGCGGTATTCTGGCTCGACGAGAAACGTGCGCATGATGCCAATTTGATCAAATTGGTCGAAAAGTATCTCAAAGAGCACGATACGACAGGCTTGGATCTTCCCATTATGGATGTTACGACGGCTACGCACTTTACCAACGAGCGCGTACGTGCGGGCAAAGATACCATCGCCGTTACGGGTAACGTATTGCGCGACCATCTGACCGACATGTATCCGATTTTGGAACTCGGTACCTCCGCCAAGATGCTTTCTATCGTTCCGCTTCTCGCGGGCGGCGGTCTCTTCGAGACGGGTGCGGGCGGTTCGGCTCCCAAACACGTAGAACAGTTCCTCAAGGAAGGACACTTGCGTTGGGATAGCCTCGGCGAGTTCTTGGCATTGGCGGAATCGCTCCGCATGGAGTACATGAAACACGACGACGCGCGTATCGGTGTGATGGCGGAAGCGCTTGACAAAGCCAACGAAGGCTACCTCGACAACAACAAAGCACCGAGTAGAAAGTGCGGCGAGCCGGACAACAAAGCAAGCCACTACTGGTTGGCGCGCTACTGGGCGGAAGCGCTCAGTACGCAAACTGCGGACAGCGAATTGGCGGAAACCTTCACGCCGGTAGCCGAGGCGTTGGCGAAAAACGAAGAGAAAATTCTCGAAGAGTTGCTTGCCGCCGAAGGCGAGGCGAAGGATATCGGCGGATACTATCATCCCGACGATATCAAAGCGGAAGCGGCGATGCGTCCTTCCAAAACCTTCAACGAGATCATCGACGCTATCTAAGTTTTCAAAAAGTAGCATTTGTTACTATTCTTCACCCCTTCGGGGGCTTTCTCTACCTTATAAATCGATTTTATGATAAAATAAACGTCTTACGATACTGCATGGGATGCGGACTTCGTGTGCATTACAGCAAAACATGGTTGACACTTCCGTAATAAAGTGTGAACGATGTTTTGCCGGCAAGTCGCATCCCGTGACGCCACAAAAAAGGATAGCCATGGCAAAAGGAAAGAAAGTCACGGTCATCGGTACGGGTAATTTCGGTTCGACGGTTGCGTTTATTTTGGCGATGAACGGCGCGTGTCATCAGGTGATTTTGCGCGGACGCAATTACGACGTCGCCAAAGGAAAGGCGCTCGATATGTCGCAAGCGGCGAACGCCGCCAGACAACACACCATCGTACGTGCCGCCAAGGGTCCCGAAGATATGCGAGATTCCGAGGTGGTCGTTATCACGGCGGGTGCGCCGCGTACGCCGGGTATGAGTCGCGACGACTTGTTGATGAAAAACGCCGATATCGTCAAGAAGTACGCGCTGGAGATCAAAGAGCATGCGCCCGACGCCATCGTCATCGTCGTCTCCAACCCGTTGGACGTCATGACGTATGTCGCGCTCAAATATACCGGTTTCCCGAGAGAGCGCGTGATGGGGATGGCGGGAATTTTGGATGCGGCGCGCATGGCGCACTTTATCTACGAAAA
>JALVPA010000012.1 GCA_027026055.1 Campylobacteraceae bacterium
ACTAAATATGTAAAGGAAAGGTAGTGTATCAACTTAATAAATTAACCCTAAAACAACGAGAAGAATTGTTTAGACAATTAAGAATTTCGATTACTTATCACTCAAATGCAATAGAAGGAACTACTCTATCTTTTGGAGAAACAAAAGAATTACTTGAACTTGGTCATACGGCAGGGCATAAACCACTTGGAGAACAACTTGTTATTTTAGGATTTGCAAAAGCCTATGATGTGGTAGTCAGAGAAGCACAAAATCCTAACAATATAATTGATAGCAGTTTTATAAAAGATATTCATACCATTATGTTTGAAGATGCTCTAAAAGTATCACCGGAATATGTTTCAAAGCCTATTGGAGCTTATAGACTTGATGAAAGATATATTAAGGGTGTGGATATCAAATTATCTCATCCAAGTAAAATTTCAAACGATATTGAAAACCTTTTGTATAGATTTAAAAGCAACAATATGAGTTTAGAAGATATAGCAGAGTTTCATATACTATTTGAAAGGATACATCCGTTTGCGGACGGTAATGGAAGAATCGGAAGACTTTTAATGGCTTATCAAGCTATACAAAATAATATCGTTCCACCGTTAATAAAAAATGAAAGCAGAGATGAATATCTAAAAGCAATAAACGATAAAAATGATTTATACAAATTTTTACAAGACAGCATAAACAAAAGTTTGGAGTTAATAAGCGACTTAAATGTCTAACAAATCCTAAGCGAGTTTTTGTCCTCCTCCACCTGCAGCGCAGGTGTTCGGAGAACAAATCGCAGGAGCAAACACTCATCTCCACTCCTTCGAGCAAATCCGAAAGCTATCGCTTTCTCCTTTTCTCTCGGAGTGCCGCTCAGCTGCGCCGTTGCCTCGGACGTTTCGCTTACCGAGGCAATACCTCCTTTACTGCGCTTTGTGGCAGAACCACCAATCGTAACACTCGTAATTCTCAAGGCGCTCTTTCGCCGTCTTTTCGTCCGTCGCGGGCGGTATGATGACATGATCGCCCACCAACTCGTTTTCGGGCCAGTTTGCGGGTGTGGCGACGCCTTCGTCGCTCTTTTGTAGCGCTTTGACCGCGCGAACGATTTCGGGGATATTGCGTCCGATCTCTTGCGGATAGTAAAGAATCGTACGCACGATGCCCTCGGGATCGATGATAAAGACCGCACGGACGGTATTGGAACCTTTAGCGGGATGCAACATACCCAGCTGCTCCGCGATACGATCGTTACCCGCGATAATGGGGAAGGTGATCTCCACATCGAGCTTCTCTTTGATCCACTCCACCCATTTGATATGGCTGAAAACCTGATCAACCGACATACCTACCAGTCGGCATCCCAACGCTTCGAATTCTTCTATGTGCTTTTGAAACGAGACGAACTCCGTCGTACATACCGGCGTAAAGTCCGCAGGATGCGAAAAAAGCACCGTCCATTTTCCTTTTAAATCTTCGGGTAGCGACATCGCTCCGTGTGTCGTTTGTACTTGCATTTCCGGAAACTTCTCTCCAAGCATCGGCATAGCCATGACAAACCTCCTTTTTGTTTATATTCGATTTTCGTTTTATACGCGTTTACGCATCCTCTTTTGCCGCTTTTTTGGCGGCGATACCCAAACCTGTCAATACCACGCCGTCAAACAACAAACTAACGGCGGCATACAAGCCGACCCACAAAAACGAACTGAGCGGCCAGTTTATCAAAATCAATACCGCCAATCCCAGCGAAAGCAAGGCGTTGACGATATGAAGCCACCACCATTTGTGCGGCTTGTAATCCATCGCGAAACCGAAACTCGAAAAAGCATCAATCAACAAATAAGCCGCCAACAAAATCGCGGCGACCGCCACCCCTTCGACGGGAAAAATCATAAAGAGCAAACCCGTCACAAACGAAAGCACGGGTTTGAGCCACGCGCTAAAGGAGTTTCGGAAGGTTTTGTAGGTCAGGTAGCCTTGGATTACGGCGCTGAGCATAAAGAGCCAGCCCAGTAAAAAGACTACCGTTAGCGACATCACTCCCGGAGCAAAAAGTCCGACGGCGCCCACCGCCATCATCAAAATGCCCGAAACCAATGTCAAGGTACTGAAACGTCGTAGCGTCTCTTTATCGAACATCATCG
Organism: Campylobacteraceae bacterium; assembly: GCA_027026055.1. Lineage (GTDB taxonomy): Bacteria > Campylobacterota > Campylobacteria > Campylobacterales > Sulfurovaceae > JALVPA01. Next base: position 2,133 of record JALVPA010000012.1, read on the forward strand.
TTACGGATGTCATTTTCTTTCCTTCATGTTGAGATACCGTAACGATACACCTACCTTACAAACAAGGCATGCGACTTTGGTAGCAATAGAAGCAAAAAACGTATCCGATCGCCAAAACGATCGACACGGGAAGAAAGCGAACCCTCTTACAATCTCTCGGGACGTTCCTCTTTAAAAGCGATCTTTTCGGCTTCCGCCAGCAAGTCCAGCGCACCGCGCTCTATCATCTTCTGCGCCAACAAATCGCCGATAATGTCGGCTTCGTCAAGACCGCTTCGCATCTCTTCGTAAAGGATATGCGTACCGTCGGGATAACCTATCATCGCACGCATAAAGATCGTTTCGTCTTCTTCGTCGATGACGGCGTTAACCGCGACGGGTGCGGAGCATCCCGCTCCGATTACCGAAACGAACGTACGTTCGGCACGCGTCGCGATCGCCGTCGGTTCGTGATTGAGCGACATGGCGATCTCTCGGATACGCGAATTGTTCGCGACTATCTCGATACCAAGCGCCGCTTGTCCCATCGGAGGGATAAAGTCGAGTTTTTCTACGTGCGGAATCTCTTTCAACAAATCGAGACGTTTGAGTCCGATATACGCCAAGATGATCGCATCGTACTCTCCTTCGGCAAGCTTGCGCAGACGTGTGTTGACGTTGCCGCGAAGATCCTTGACCTTCAGATCGGGACGTTTGGCAAGCAACTGCATACGTCTGCGTAGCGACGTGGTGCCCACCACCGCGCCTTCGGGAAGCGCATCGAGGCTTTCGTAACGGTGCGACAAAAAAACGTCGCTTTGATCTTCTCTGCGCGTTATCGCACACAGCTCCAATCCTTCGGGGATAAAAGTGGGTACATCCTTGAGCGAATGCACCGCCATATCCGCCTCGCCCGCCAACATCGCATCTTCAAGCTCTTTGGTGAAATGTCCCTTTCCGCCGACCAACGCCAAAGGTCTGTCAAGTATCTTGTCGCCTTTGGAGGTCATCTTGCACAATACCGGTTCGACATCCGGGAACCGGCGCTTTATCTCTTCTTGCACATAATAGGCTTGCCAAAGCGCCAACGCGCTTTCTCTCGTCGCTATTCTTATCCTCTCCAAAGATCCGTTTCCTTTTCGTGATATCCTGTTTATTTGATAAATTGTTTGTAGCGTTGTCTGCTTCCGTCCCATTGACCATCGACATAAACGGCGGGCGTACCGCGTACCATCATACGCGCCGCCGCCGCTTCGTCGGCTTTGATCGCTTCTACGGTCTTTTTGTCGTTGATTTTCGCCAAGTCGACCTCATAACCGGTATGTTTTTTGACCGCTTCGGCGATCTTTTTTGGATCTTTCTCGCCGAATCCGATTTTTAGCGTATACATCTTGTCGACGACATCTTTTCTTCCCTCCTCTTGCGCTACATGCATAATGCGAGTCAAGACGCCCGAAACGGGATGAATGTTTAAAAGCGGAAGATGATAGTAATATAGAGCGATTTTGTCGGGGTGCTCTTTGGCGGCTTTCATAATACCCGGAACCGTATCGCGACAAAAGGGACACATCGGATCGGAAAAGACGATGATTTTATGTGCCGCATCGGCATGACCGTATAGCAGATGCGCTTTATCGTACATCGTCTCGGGTACTTTGGGTTTGAAAACGTCGCGATAGTTTTTGCCCGTTTTCAAATCGGCAAGCGAATCGGTAATCACATTGTCTCTGACAAACAGCATCTGAGGAAGTTGCACTTTCTGACCGCGAAAATCCAATCGGAGCGTCGTAAAGAGTACTTGCCATCCCGGCAATTCGTTCGGTGTTTTGGTTTCGTTGATATTAATACCTTCAAGCTTAACTTGCGGGTTGCGTACGATATTTTGTTTGACGTATCGCAAAAGCAGCTTGGTATCCGGAGGAGTATCACCTTTTGCGTGTAAGGCGACTGTCGCTATCAGTGCACTCGTCAACAATTTCGACATCAATGACATCGTCTTCTCCTTTAGCAGAGTGAAACTCTTGCGTAAATTTTTGTTCGGGTGTTATTGTAGCTACAAATTGTAAATAGAGTGTGTAGAGCAATGCGGCGACTCCGAACAGATCGCTCAAGACCCCCGGAACAATCAAAAGCAACGCGCCCAAAAAATAGGACATCCCCGCATCGTGAAACCGCTGAAGATCGAGTTTGCCGCGCTGTAAAGCGGAGAGGTTGCCCATCAACGCGAAGGGAGTGTTTTTCAGAAGTAAGCCGCCTACGATCATTGTTGCGACCGTCCATACGGTCGCCCAACCCGCACCGATAACCTCCAGCATCTTGAGCGACAGATAGATCTCGGCAAAAAGATAAGGCAATAAAATTACGAGAAACATACGTAACGTTCCGTCTCTTTTATCAAATCTTCCGGCAACACGTCGCTACGCTCCAAGCCGTCGCGTTTGACCACCTCGACAAGCCCTTCGCCGAGTTTTTTGCCCACGATGATCGCGTAAGGAATGCCTATCAACTCGAAATCTTTCATCTTCGATCCGAAACGATCCTTACGATCGTCGAGCAATACGTCGTAGCCTTTCTTTTTCAACGCGTCGTAGAGCGACTCCGCCGCCTCGGTTTGGCTCTCTTCTTTGGCGTTGGAGACGATGACGACGACATCGAACGGTGCGGAAGCGGGCGTCCAGATACATCCGCGATCGTCGTGATGTTGCTCGATGATCGCCGCAAGCAAACGGCTCACTCCGATACCGTAAGTACCCATCACCATCGGTTTGGATTTGCCGTTTTCGTCCAAAAAGTTGCACCCGAGCGGTTCGGAATAGCGCGTGCCGAGCTGAAAGATGTGCCCTACTTCGATCCCTTTCGTATAGTGCAACGTACCGCCGCAACGAGCGCAGCGATCTCCCTCTTGCACTTCGATTAGATCAGCGAAAGTCGCCTCCATACCTCTGAGATCGACGCCGACGCGATGGTAACCTTCTTTGTCCGCACCGCATACCATCCCATAGGCTTCTTTTAGCGCATTGTCCCAAACGACGCGCAGCGATTTGTCCTCTTGAAACGGCGACATATAGCCCGGCACCAACCCCGCCGCTTTAAGCGTCTCTTCGTCAAGCTCTTCGAGTGCGTTGGCGTCGACGGCATTGGTCGCTTTGACCTCTTGGAGCGTATCGTCGCCGCGCAGGGCAAAGAGGACAATCTCGCTTTTGCCTTCGTTGTAAAGCGCGCGCATCGCCACCGTTTTGATCACATAGTGCGGATCGACCTTCAAAAAGGAAGCCACCTCTTCGATCGTAGCGACACCGGGCGTTTCCACCTCAGCCGCTTCGTACGCAGGTACGGGTGTGTCCGTTATCTTGGGTGCCCGCACCGCCGCTTCGATATTGGCGCCGTAATCGCACCCGTCGCACACCGCCAACGTATCTTCGCCGCTTTCGGCAAGTACCATAAATTCTTTGCTACCCGTACCGCCGATAGCGCCCGAGTCGGCTTCCACCACGCGAAAATCGAAACCGAGACGCGTAAAGATCTTCTTGTAGGTCTCTTCCATCAACGCAAATTCGCGTTTCATATCCGCTTCGTCGGTATGAAAACTATAACCGTCTTTCATCAAAAATTCGCGTCCGCGCATCAAGCCGAAACGGGGACGAATCTCGTCGCGAAACTTCAGATTGATCTGATAGAGATTGAGCGGTAGTTGTTTGTAGCTTTTGACGCTTTGACGCACGAGATTGACCATCATCTCCTCGTGGGTGGGACCAAGCACGAATTCGTTCTCTTTACGATCTTTAAAACGCAGCAGCTCTTTGCCGTACTTTTCGTAGCGACCGCTCTCTTGCCACAATGCCGCGGGGGTTACGAACGAGAGGCTTACCTCTTGGCATCCCGCCTTATCAAGCTCCTCTTTGATGACCTTGCGCACCCTATCGAGTACGCGCTTTCCAAGCGGCAAAAAGTTGTACAGTCCGCTGCCGCCCGCATTTTGGATAAATCCGCCTCTAAGCAGATAGATATGACTGGGCAACACCGCGTCATTGGGTGTCTCTTTGGTCGTCGGAACTAAGAGTCTGGAGAGTCTCACGCTTCGTATCCTTTCGTATGATGATCGTGTTTGTAACGTTTGACATCGACATCGTCGGTATCGATGGAAAACATCTTTTTGACCGCTTCGATGCAGTTGGAATTTTTGCTTTCGCTGGAAGAGGCGCGAAGGTTTTTGGTCGGATCGTGCAAAAAGCGATTGAACATCTGTTGCGCCATTTTACGCATATTCGCTTCGTATTCCGCGGGCACGAAGCCCTTTTTGATCGCGCGCGTCAACTCTTTGGCAATAGCCTCTTCGACTTGCAAGCGCATCTGTTTGATCACCGGTTCGATCGAGAGTGCGCGCAACCAAGCGTAAAACTCCTCTTTGTAGCGTGCAACGATCTCGCCCGCCTTGATCGCCTGTTCTTGGCGCAACGCGTGATTGTCTTCGGAGATGCTTTTGAGATCGTCGATACGATAGAGTCGCAGTTTTTCCAAATGCATGTCGTCGATATCGCGCGGAATCGCCATATCGAACCAAATGCGCGAAAGCGTCTCGTTTTCGATCATCGCGGGTACGATGACCGGATCGGGCGAAGAGGTCGCCGAAAAGAGCAAACGGTATCGGTTGAGATATTTCGGCAAATTCTCCATCGTGTCGGCTTTGACGTTTTCACCGAGCGATTCGGCAATCGACGCAATCTTTTCGAGATTTCGACCGATAAGCACCACATCGCAACCGACGCGAAGCAGATGTTTCGCCGCCAAAACGCCCATTTCGCCCGCACCTACGACGATACCTTTCATCCCCTGAATGTTATCGCCGAGAATCTTGTGCGCTTGCGCCACGGCAACCGAGGCGATGGAGACGGGGTTTTGGGAGATGTCGGTGGCGTTGCGTACCTCCGCCGCGCATTTGACGGCATACGAAACGACACGATTGAGCCGTTTGCCCGCCGTACCGTTGATATAGGAGAAACGAAACGCCTCTTTGACCTGTCCCGTAATCTGCGATTCGCCCACCACCAACGAATCGAGCGAAGAGACTACGGCAAAGATGTGTCCCACCGCCTCCTCGTCGTCATAGCGCGCCGCATATTTGCGCAGATCGTAAAAACTCACGCCGCTTTTTTGACTCATCAATCCCAACACGGCGTGAAAACTGGCGAAATTGTCTTTGGTCGCCAGCACCACTTCGACCCTATTGCATGTCGAAACGATAAAAGCCTCGTGGATAAAATCGAAATGGGTCAACTGCTCCAACATCGCTTTCGTCTCCTCTTCCGAGGCGAAAGCCAACTTCTCGCGCAATACCAAATCGCAATTTTTGTGCGAGAAGCTCACCACCTGATAGTACATCTAAAACTCCCTGTCTATCATCTCGAGCGCGATATCCGCCAATTGTGTCTCTCCGAAACACTCTATCGCCGCGACCGCTTCGTCGATCAGCTCTTTGGCTTGGGCGTAGCATCGCATCGGAATGCGATGCAACGTCATCGTATCGACGATCCATTTCGCCTCCGTTTCGCTCGGCGTTTTGCCGTGCAAAGTACGTAACT
>JALVPA010000013.1 GCA_027026055.1 Campylobacteraceae bacterium
AATTTCCATTGTTGTGCTTAATGCGGAAAAACGTCAATGGCGTCTTTTTCGCTATCTTCCGGCGATCGTGGTGATCTATTTTGCCGTGATGTGCGCTTCGACCTTGGGAGTCTGGGAACGCAACGATGCGATTACGCAAAGCTATAAAACCTTGAAATCCGCACTCCTGCCCGCCATGATCTTTTTGCTCTTGCTCAAGGCGGACATTCGTATCGTGGCAAAGCTGGGCAAGCGGATGCTTTTGACCTTTTTTTTGGCGTCTTTGAGTATTGTCGTGGGATTTGTCGGCATGTATGTGACGATGCATACGTTTTTCCCACCGGACGCCTGGAAAGCCTTTGCGGCGCTCGGCGGCTCGTGGATGGGCGGTACGGGCAATATGGTCGCCGTACAAGGCGCGCTCGGCATCAAAGACGCCGATATGGGCTATGTGCTCTTGATCGATTCGATCGACTATGCGATATGGGTGATGCTGCTTTTGGCGGCGGTGCCTTATGCGCATCTTTTCAACCGATGGAGCGGTGCGGATGCCTCCGAAATAGTCGAAACGGGACGCAAGCTCGAAGCGTTGCAAACGATACGGCAAGAGAGTGACTTCGTCTCTTTTTTCTCGTTGTTGGCACTCTCGATCGTCATATCAGCACTGTCGCATTGGTTGGCGGCTTATTTGCCAAACGGCGCGTTTCTCGGCTATAGCGCTTGGGTGGTTGTCTTCGCGACGATAGCGGGTATCCTTGGGGCGATGACATCGCTTGCCAAAGGGAACGATTCGCAACTGTTGGGGAACACGATGCTTTATCTTATCGTAGCGTTGATCGCTTCGCGTGCGGATTTCGGAGAGTTGAAAGAAGCGCCGCTCTACATCGTGGCGGGCTTTATCGTCCTTGGGATTCATGCCCTATTGATGGTGTTCTTCGCCAAACTCTTCAAACTCGATCTTTTCTCTTTGGGTGTGGCGTCGCTTGCCAATATCGGCGGGGTCGCTTCCGCACCGATATTGGCTTCGGCCTATTCCAAAGCGTTGATTCCCGTAGGCGTCTTGATGGCGATGCTCGGCTATATCGTCGGCACTTTCGGCGGTCTTCTCGTCGGCAAGATATTGATGTTAGTAGCTTGAGTATCGCAACTCAATAATGGCGGTAAGTACCGTAGTGTGTCGGACGTGCGGTATAGTGTCTATATTCGTGTGCCGAACGATAATAGCCGTAACGACCCGGTACGGCTCTGTAGCGGCGTCCGTTAGAGTAGCGATAGCCGTTATGATAGTAGTGTCCGCCGCGGTAGCAGCGGTTGCGATAGTAGTAACATCCGTTGCGATAATACCCGCCGTAATAATAATGACCGTTATAATAGTAATATGGTCTGTCGTAATAGTGAGGGTAATCGTACGACGCCATTGCCGCACCCGCCACTCCGCCGACAGCGGCACCGGCCGCGAACGCTTCTTGTTCGGGGGTACACCCGTTTATCGCAAAGATCGTCGCGGCAATTGCGATAGCCGATATGCCGTGTTTTAAACCGATTCGTTTCATACTCTCTCCTTCTGTCAATCATATCCTATTTTTTCTAAAAATCGTGAAGTAAACGTAAAAGCGTAGAGACGCTATAATCGACAGATCGTTAGAAGGAGCAAGAATGCGAATAGTTTCCATAGCGTGCTCGATATTCGAAGCGCCTTTAAAAACACCGTTTGTCACGGCGCTACGCCGAGTAACACACTTGCGCGATATCGTCGTGAGAGTCGAAACGGACGACGGCATCGTCGGATACGGCGAAGGCGCGCCGACACCGCAAATCACGGGAGAGACGGAAGAGAGTATCCTTGCCTCAGTCGAACGGGTCAAGCCCCTACTGCTTAATGCGTGTTTTTCGACACCCGAAGCGCTGCATAAGAGGCTCAAAGCGTTGTTGCCTCACCGAAGTACGGCACGCTCGGCGATCGAGACGGCATATTACGACTTGTGGGCGAAGCATCACCGACTGCCGCTCTATCGCTTGCTCGGAGGCGGTACGGACACGCTCGAAACCGATATTACCGTGAGTCTCGGTAGCCCCGAAAAGATGGCGCATGACGCCCAAAAAGCCGTCGAAGCGGGATTTCGTATCCTCAAAGTCAAAATCGGCGGCGATGCGAATGCGGATTTCGAACGTATCGTTGCCGTCTATCGCAGTGTCGGCGATACGGCGTTCTTGCGACTGGATGCCAATCAAGGATGGGACGCCGCCTCGTGTATCTCGCTACTGCATCGTCTCGAACAGAGCAAAATACCGATCGAATGTATCGAACAACCCGTCGCCGCCGACGATATCGAAGGAATGTGCCGCATCAAGCGCGAAAGCGCCGTTGCATTACTGGCGGACGAGTCGGTCTTTTCCGTGCAACAGGCGAGACATCTGATTGAAAAAGAGTGTGTCGATATGATCAATGTCAAACTTGCCAAAACGGGAGGTCCCTACGAAGCGATCGAAATCATAGAGTTGTGTCGAGAGCACGGGATCGTTTGTATGATGGGGTGTATGCTCGAAGGACCCTTTGCCGTCGCCGCCGCCGCTCATCTGGCGGCAGCTTATCCCGAAACCGTCCGATTGATCGATTTGGATGTCCCGTCGCTACTTGCCAAGTGTCCCGCTCATACCGATATTGTCTTCGACGGTGCGCATATACGTATGAACCAAACGGCCGGTATTGGGGTAAAGCCACTTAGCATCGAATAAAACGTAATCTCTGTTACCAATCGGTACGATCTCTTTATGGTATAATCGTAAAAAACGGAGCGTCGGATGAAAGATATTCGCTATAAACAGCGGTTCGAGAACTTCGAAAAAGCGTTTTTACTTTTGAAGAGGGCTTTGGAAACGGAAAATCCCACTATTGTAGAAAAAGCGGGTGCCATACAGTTTTTCGAAATCACATTCGAGCTCTCATGGAAAATGATGAAAGATTATCTCGTATTTCAAGGATATGATGTCAAATCTCCGAGAGAAGCGATTAAAAAGAGTTTTGAAATCGGTTTGATAGACGACGGTAAAGCTTGGCTTGAGGCGTTGACCGATAGAAATATGACGGTACATACGTATGACGAAACACAAGCCGACGAGGTATACGATCGTATTCGCCGGCACTATTTCGGACTGCTTGAAAGGCTTTATCGAACCTTCAAGGAGCTGTAAAATGTACGGATTGGAGAAAGGAGAGTGGGAAACGATACGCGATGTGCTTGCAAAAACACATACGAAAAAAGCGATCCTTTTCGGCTCCAGAGCCAAAGGCGATTACCGCAAAGGCAGCGATGTCGATCTGGCAATCGACGGAGACGAACGTAGGGTAAGCTATCTTTTGAACGAAGAGACGAACCTACCGTACCGTTTCGATGTGATCAATCTGCATAAAATCTCCAATCGAGCGTTGTCCGAACATATCAAACGCGTAGGTAAAACCGTTTTATAACGTTCGATATACCGACAAGATGGCGGCATGTCGTTAATCGTCGTACGGTATCGGTATGCTATAATCCCTCCATGGCAAAAAAGAAGAAAAAACAACTGATCAAACTCAACAACAAAATACGCGACTTTTTCGGAGGTCGCAGTTTTGAAGAAGGTATCGCCGATTTGGACGAAGCGCGTTTAACAGAGCTGATGTTGTGGCTTGATATACGTCCCGCCTCCTTTGAAAAAGAGGAGATGGTACGAACGTTGCGGCGAATCTGGAGCGAAGGCGGCGTGAAGGTACGTAGCGCGATCGTCGCTTATCTCACCGAACCCTACAAAGCGATCCCGTCGATGCAAAGCACTTCTCATGACAAAGTCGATCTGATCTTGTCTCTACTGGAAGGAATCGAACATACGCCTGAAGAGCAAGAGAAAATTCTCGATGCCTTTATCGATGTGAAGCCCTCCAAAATCACCGCCGAAAAGGTGGCGGCCAAATTGCATTATATCAGGCACAAAGAGCGTTTGCACAGACTCGAAAGCGCGCTTGAAGTACGTTTCAACAGCCTTAACGAAATGGAGTTTACGCACCCTTTCGTTTTCGCTTTGCCCTCTTACGACTTTACGAAGCTGTTGTTGTGTATCAGCGATCCGATCGATTTCGACGCTCTATTCGTAGGAAGCGACGACGATGAGAGAACCATAAAGATATTAAAAAATATTAAATCGGAAACCGTTGCGCGTAAAGAGTGTGATATTGCGATGTTTTTGGAAACGCTCGGCGACGACCATCCCTATCTGAACGAGGAAGAGATCTATCGTGCGCTCAAACGCTTGCCTCCCGAAGAGATCCCCGAACACGCACCGATAGACGAAGAGAAGATTGAAAAGATATTAAAAAATATAAACCCCGCTTATTATCTCCTCTCCTCTACCGATCACTTTATCGTCGAAAAGGAAAAAAGCTATGCGCTTTGGGGCGAAACATTGCGTTATCCCGTAAGCGTATCGTATGAGAAGCGTTATTTTTATGCATTGATATGGCGGGGCGAAACGCTTCCGGTGGCGGAAGATATCGACAGTGTCAACCGTTCGCTTATCGAACATTTCGAAACCGCCGTAACGCTGCTATACGAAGAGATGCGCGATATGGCGGAGGGATTGAATGTCGATGAGGAAACGATTCGCGGCTATATCCTGAGATTTACGGCGCCGCAGATCGCGTCGTCGCGCACGCTCAAACTCAAGGAGAAGACCAAACGCCGTATCCTCTATCATTACGGAGAGTATCTCAAACCGCTCTTGGAAAAGCAAAAGCGCGAAGCGCTGCTTGCCAAGACGATTCGCGATTTCAAACGGCTTTTTCCCTTGGCGCGTTCGCTTGATAGACACATCGTCTTTCACGTGGGTCCGACCAATTCGGGCAAGACCTACGCCGCGCTGGAAAGGTTGGCCGCCGCCGAGACGGGTTATTATCTCGCACCGCTTCGTTTGTTGGCTCTGGAGGGATACGAAAAGCTTAAAGAGCGCGGTGTGGGAGTATCGTTGATCACGGGAGAAGAGGAGATCATCGACGAAGAGTCGAGTCATGTCAGCTCCACTATCGAGATGATGAACGCCTCTGTGGAGGTGGATGTCTGCGTCATCGACGAGATCCAGATGATTGCCGACAGAGACCGCGGATGGGCATGGGCGAACGCCCTGATCGGCGCCCCCGCCAAAGAGGTGATTTTGACGGGTTCCGAAGACGCGTTGAGCGCCGTCGAAGCACTCTGCGACTATCTCGGCGAACCGTTGGAGATCAAACGTTTCGAACGCAAAAATCCGCTGCGCATGCTCGAAAAAGCCGTGCCGCCGGAGGCGATCGAACCCCAAAGCGCCGTCGTCGCCTTTAGCAGACGCGAAGTGTTGGCGCTCAAGGAGCGTTTGAGCGACCGATACGATGTCTCCGTGGTTTACGGCAACCTCTCTCCCGAAGTAAGACGCGAGGAGGCGCGCCGTTTTCGCGAAGGAGAAAGTCAGGTCTTGGTCGCCACCGATGCTATTGCCATGGGACTCAATCTACCGATACGCACGATTTTGTTTGCCAAAGACAACAAATTCGACGGGCTACGCCGACGCGAACTTACCCCTTCGGAAGTGCTTCAGATTGCGGGACGCGCGGGACGATACGGTATCGAAGAGGAGGGTTTTGTCGGTGCGCTCGATGCCGCGACGCTCAAAACGATCGATCGGGCGTTTCATACCCCGCTGACCCCTATTGCCCTACCCGTTTCGGTCATGGCGAGTTTGGAACATGTGCTACTTATCGGAGAGATTTTGGAGACGGAGATATTGACGGAGATACTTGCGTTCTTTGCGGACAATATGGAGTTTGAAGGTCCTTTTGTCGCCGCCAATATCGAAAGCATGCTCGATATCGCCGCGATTGTCGACAACTATGCGCTCGATCTGCGTACGCGCTACCATCTGGCGTGTGCGCCCGCAACGATCTCTTCGCCTTATATCGAAGCGGTGTTTCATCGCTATATCAGGCAACTCGAAGCGGGCAAACCGGTACGCTATATCCCGCCGCGCGATTTGCCCGACTATGCCAAAACGGGCGAAATGCTGCTCAATGCCGAAGATCGCGTACGCGAAATTTCGCTCTATTTGTGGTTGAGTTTCAAGTTTCCCGACTACTTCCAAGATACCCATGCGGCGATCGAAGCGCGCAACAGGCTCAATCGCTATATCGAAATTTCTTTGCGCAAAGGCAACTTCGGTAAAGCGTGCCGACTTTGCAAAACGCCGCTCGATGCGGGCTATCGCTTCAGTATCTGCGAAAAGTGCTATCGACGCAAAAAACAGGGTGTGCGTACCGCCCGTTCCTACAAACGCAACGAAAAACGTAAAAAAGAAGGAAAATAAAGATGCAAACGGATACGTTGACAGGATTTGTTAAAAACGAAGCCTTCCCCGGCATGCTATTGATCGCCGCGACCGTTTTGGCGCTTGTGTTACAAAATTCGCCCTTGAGCCATTACTATAGCGCCTTTTTGCATACGCCCGTCGAGATACGTATCGGCGCACTCCATCTTTCCAAACCGCTGCTTTTGTGGGTCAACGACGGTTTGATGGCGATTTTCTTTTTGTTGGTGGGATTGGAGATCAAACGTGAGGTGTTGCAAGGACATCTCTCGTCGCTTTCTCAAATCGCGCTTCCCGGCATTGCCGCTTTAGGCGGGATGGCAATACCCGCACTCTTTTTTATCGCGTTCAATCATGGTAACGACTTTGCGATGCAAGGCTGGGCGATTCCCACGGCGACCGATATCGCTTTTGCGCTGGGGATACTCTCGTTGCTGGGCAAACGCGTGCCGGTCTCTCTCAAAATTTTTTTGATGGCATTGGCGATTATCGACGATTTGGGCGCCATCGTCATTATCGCGCTTTTTTATACCCAAGAGCTCTCCACCCTCTCTATCGTTGTGGCAGCGGCGGCGCTTGTTGCGCTCTTTGTCATGAATCGTATGGGCGTATCGCGAAAAGCGGCGTATATCATCATAGGAGTAATCTTGTGGGTGAGCGTGCTCAAATCGGGCGTGCACGCGACACTGGCGGGTGTGGCGTTGGCGATGTTTATCCCGATGGAAGCGTCCGATCCCTCAGGAAAGAAATTTTCTTTGGCGCATCGGATGGAAGAGGATTTGCACTATTGGGTGGCGTTGCTGATATTGCCGCTTTTTGCCTTTGTCAATGCGGGTGTCGACTTGAGCGGCATCTCACCCGGAGGTATGAAAGAGAGCGTGCCGTTGGGGATTATGGCGGGACTTTTTCTCGGTAAACAAGTCGGCGTTTTCGGATTTTCCTTTTTGGCGATCAAAGCAGGTTTGGCGAAACTTCCCGAAAATAGCACGTGGCTACAACTTTACGGCGTGGCGCTGTTAACGGGGATCGGTTTTACGATGAGTTTGTTTGTCGATACCTTGGCATACGGCGATACCGAACTCTTCGCCTATGCCGACAAGCTGGCGATACTTTTGGGTTCGCTCTTTTCCGGCGTGGCGGGATATATCGTATTGCGCATAGCGACACGAATGAATAATGAGTAATGAGGAACCGAAGAGAGTGCAGAGTGCAGAGTGAAGAGTGAAGAATGAAGAGTGATGAGATTCGGTAGGTTTTTTTGCATGATGGATTTTGGAGACGGGGTTTTAACCCCGCATTTGCAAGACTGAAGGCTTGTCTCCTTACCGAACATATGAGTAATGAGG
>JALVPA010000014.1 GCA_027026055.1 Campylobacteraceae bacterium
TCACACCGTCATCACCATCGATTCGGAAACAATGTAGCATTCCTATGACAATTTGACATATTTCCATTCTTCCTGCTCAAAATCGTGTACTATACCGAAAAACGAAAGGATCGGTATGGCTTCCTTCGAGGAGATACAACAGCGTCTTAAAAAACTCTTAATACGACGCTACGGTAAAACGAAGATACTCGATAAAGAACTAGCGATGACACTCGGCCTGGATCCGCAATATTACGCCGTAATCAAACGACGAAACAAAATCCCTTACGAAGCAATTGCCGATTTTTGCAAAAACGAGTGCATATCGCTCAACTGGGTGCTTTTCGGTCAAAGCGAACCCTATTTGACCTTGACGCCCAATCTAAGCTATAATATGGAGTATTCTACAAAAAAGGAGAAGAACCATGAGCAAACTTGACGAAAAGATCGCTCTTTATGCGGAGTCTGCCGAGAAATTGAGCTTGGGCCTCGATCGCGACTACATCGCTGCCGTTACTAAAGGGTTGGGGCCTTCTATCTACAATAAAGACGCCGAAACCGTATCGTGTTCCGATAGTAGCGAACTCGAAACCGTCAAAAAAAACTTCGCACAAAAGAAGCTTGGTGTCACGGACGAAACGGCAATCGATACGGCGATCAAAAAAGTCTGCGAAAAAATGGGAAGCTCCAATCGTAACAAATACAGAGCGCTTTTTTATGCACTGCTTGCAAAAGAGCTTGGCAAAGCGTCCGTTTACGCTTAATACTATACGCATCTGTGCGTATAGCCGTTTTATACCATCCTTATCAAGACTTTAGTTCAGTATTTAAACAAAAACCTCTTAAAAAAACATTACATTGCGGGACTAAAGTCCCGCCTCCATAACATCGTTAACCATTATCCATAACATGAACGAAAAGGAACTTTAATCCCGTATGAGGTTGTATCGAAGGAGCAAGGTTTTAATGTGAGGATTATTTTTGGCAAGTTGTACTTAGATTTGTGGGTTTGGGTAAAGGAGCTTGCTTGTAGCAAGCGACTGCACCCATCCCGCAAAGATGGAGTGCAAATTGTCAAAAAGATTAGCTGTTGCGTTTTTCTATGATCTCTTTCGCCACATTCGCCGGCACTTCTTCGTAGTGATCAAACTCCATAGAGTAGGTCGCACGACCTTGGGTCATTGAGCGAAGATCCGTTGAGTAGCCGAACATTTCCGCAAGCGGTACAAAAGCGTTAACAATTTTGTTACCCGCTCTATCATCCATACCGTTAACTTGTCCACGTCGTTTGGAGATATCGCCGATTACATCGCCCATAAACTCTTCGGGCACTTCCACTTCGACTTTCATCATCGGTTCGAGAATGACGGGATTTGCTTTTTTTGCACCTTCTCTAAACGCCATGGATCCCGCCAATTTAAACGCCATTTCGGACGAGTCAACATCGTGATAACTACCGTCGTACAACGTAACCTTAACGTCTTCTACGGGATATCCCGCCTGAATACCGCGCTGCATCGCTTCTTGAATACCTTTGTCGACGGCGGGGATATACTCTTTGGGAATGACACCGCCTTTGATTTCATCCACAAACTCGTATCCCGCACCGGGTTCTTGGGGTTCGAGTTTGATAAAGACGTGACCGTACTGACCGCGTCCACCCGATTGTTTGGCATATTTGTACTCTTGATCGACCGCAGAGCGAATCGTTTCGCGATAGGCAACTTGGGGCGCACCCACTTCCGCTTCTACCTTAAATTCGCGCTTCATCCGATCGACGATAATTTCGAGGTGAAGCTCACCCATACCGGAGATAATCGTTTGTCCCGATTCTTCATCTGTATGTACGCGGAAAGAGGGGTCTTCGGCCGCCAATTTCGCCAATGCGGTACTCATCTTCTCTTGGTCAGCTTTTGTTTTCGGTTCGACCGCGACGGAGATAACCGGATCGGGGAACTCCATGCGCTCGAGTACCACTTTCTCTTTTTCATCGCAGAGCGTATCGCCCGTCGTCGTATACTTCAGACCGACAACCGCACCGATATCGCCGGCGCAGATATCTTTGACCTCTTCACGCTTAATGGCATGCATTTTCATAATACGACCGACGCGCTCTTTTTTGTTTTTTGTGGAGTTGAGCGTATAAGAGCCCGAATCGAGTTTACCGCGATAAACACGAATAAAAGTCAACTGACCGACGAAGGGGTCTGTCATAATTTTGAATGCCAATGCCGCAAACGGGCCGTCGTCGGTAGACTCGACAACCACTTCCGTATCGGGATCGTCCATCAGCGTACCACGAATAGGTTTCGCTTCAACCGGAGAAGGCAAATAGTCGACAACAGCGTCAAGCAGCGTCTGTACCCCTTTGTTTTTAAAGGCGGTACCGCACGTCATCGGAACGATCTGCATGGAGATAGTCGCTTGTTTGATACCCGCTTTAATCTCCTCTTCGGTCAGCTCTTCGCCTTCCATATATTTTTCCATTAGCTCGTCGTTACCGTCGGCTGCGGAGATCTCTTCGATCATCTTTTCGCGATACTCTTCGGCTTTTTCTCTGAGTTCGTCGCGAATCTCTTGCTCGTGGTACGCCGAACCCATTTCCGCTTCGGCGTCCCATACGATCTCTTTCATTTTGACCAAATCGATGACGCCTTCGAAATTATCTTCGGCACCGATAGGCAATTGAATGGGTACGGGATTGCCGTTGAGACGTTCGCGGATTTGACGCTCCACTTCGTAGAAGTCCGCACCGATACGATCCATTTTGTTAACAAATACGATAGAGGGAACTTCGTAACGGTTGCGTTGTCTCCAGACAGTTTCGGATTGAGGCTGCACCCCGCCGACCGCACAAAAGACCGATACGGCACCGTCGAGAACACGCATGGAGCGCTCAACTTCGATGGTAAAGTCGACGTGCCCCGGAGTGTCGATGATGTTGATCATCTTGTTTTTCCACGTACATGTCGTCGCTGCGGAAGTAATTGTAATACCGCGCTCTTGCTCTTGTTCCATCCAGTCCATTGTCGCGGCACCGTCGTGCACCTCGCCGATTTTGTGCTCTACCCCCGTATAAAAGAGGATACGCTCCGTCGTTGTCGTTTTTCCTGCATCGATGTGCGCCGCAATACCGATATTTCTTACGTCTTCGAGTTTATGACTTCTGGGCATCGATTACTTCCTTACCATCTGTAGTGTGCGAAAGCTTTGTTCGCTTCAGCCATTTTATAGGTGTCTTCTTTCTTCTTGAACGCTGCGCCTTTTTCGGTCGCCGCATCCATCAATTCGTTGCTCAAACGCTCGATCATCGTACGTTCGTTGCGTTTTCTCGCCGCATCGACAATCCAACGAATCGCCAACGATTGTTGTCTGGCGGGTCTGACTTCGATGGGCACTTGATAGGTCGCACCGCCGACACGTCTGCTTTTTACTTCCATAACGGGTTTGACATTTTCCATCGCTTTGTTGAAAACGTCGATAGCTTTTTCACCCGTTTTCGATTCGATTCTCTCAAGCGCACCGTATACCACTTTTTGCGCTACACTCTTTTTACCGTCCAACATCACGGTGTTGATAAATTTCGTCAGTACTTTCGAACCGTATACGGGATCGGGAAGTACCGGTCTGATCGGAGCTCTTCTTCTTCTCATTGTTTTCCTTTCTCTTCAATCTTTCGAATGATTTACTCAAGCGTCACCCGCGAAGGATTCTCGGCGACACCTGTGTTCTTGTCTCTTTTTATCGACAAGACCTAACGCGATTACGCCGCAACACGATTACTTGGGTCTTTTCGTACCGTACTTGGAGCGTGCCACTTTACGATTGGCGACACCCGCCGTATCCAACGCACCGCGTACGATATGATACTTCACCCCGGGAAGGTCTTTAACCCTACCGCCGCGTACCAATACGATGGAGTGTTCTTGAAGGTTGTGTCCTTCACCGCCGATATACGAAATCACTTCGTATCCGGATGTCAGCCTCACTTTTGCGACTTTACGTAATGCAGAGTTCGGTTTTTTCGGCGTTGTCGTATAGACTCTCGTACATACCCCTCTTCTTTGGGGACAGCTTTCCAATGCAGGCGATTTGGATTTTTTAATCACCTTTTTACGCTCTTTGCGAATCAATTGGTTGATTGTAGGCAAATCGTTTCCTTTCTTTATTTGGTATTTGGGCTCTTGCGAGCGAATCGAATCCGGTGTATGACACCATACGAATGCTCGCGAAAAAGTACTCGCATGGTGTCAAGATAGAAAAATGGAGCATAATTATATCGGAAAAATCTTTGAAGTCGCTGAAATTTCGAGTTTTCGGCGCCTTGGATTAAGGCGCTTCGGTGAATTTGATTTTATCAAATTCGATCATACCCGTACCAACGGGAATCAAACGTCCGATAACGACATTTTCCTTGAGATCTTCGAGGGTATCCACTGTTCCCGCGATCGACGCGGAGGTAAGTACCTTGGTCGTATCTTGGAACGACGCCGCGGAAATAATGGAATCCGCACCGACGGCCGCTCTGGTGATACCGACCAACAGCGGCTCGGCGATAGCGGGTTCGCCGCCGAGTTTCACGACACGTTCGTTTTCCGCGCGGAACTTGCGTTTGGAAACGATATCTCCCTCGATAAAGTTCGTATCGCCGCTTTCGATCACTTTGACTTGACGCATCATTTGCGACGTCACAATCTCGATGTGCTTATCGGAGATATTAACCCCTTGGCGTCGATAGACCATTTGCACTTCGGAGACGATATATTCGTACAGCGCTTTTTCTCCCATCGCCGCCAAAATATCGTGACTCGATACCGTACCGTCGGTCAATCTCTCCCCGACATGCACGTATTCGCCGGGATGTACCAAAATCGTTTTGCCTTTGTCGACGAACTGTTCGGTCACTTGACCGTTTTCTCCGGTGATGATAATGCGTTCTTTCCCGCGTAGCGGCTTTCCGAAGCTCACGGTACCGTCGATTTGTGCGATAAGCGCCTGATCTTTCGGACGTCTCGCTTCGAAAAGCTCCGATACTCTCGGAAGACCGCCGGTGATGTCTTTCGACTTGATTGCCGCTTTCGGCGTTTTGGCCAAAATATCGGCGATATTGACCTCGTCTCCGTCGTTGACGAAAAGAATCGTCTTGGGTTCGAGCTGATAACGAATCAACTCTCCGCTCTCCGTCGCCAATACGATAGTCGGATTGTATGCCGTCGGGATATGTTCGTTGAGCTCAAGACGCGTCTCTCCGGTCAATTCGTCGAACTGTTCGACCACCGTCACGCCGGGGATGATGTCTTCGAATTTCAACGTTCCTTTTTGCTCCGCGATGATAGGTTCGGAGTAAGGATCCCACTCGGCGATAACGATTTGCGTCGCTTTTTCCGGTGCGGAAAGCAATGCGCCGCGTTCGACCGTTTCGTCGTTGTCGACCTGAATCACGGAGCCTCTCGAAATATAGTGTCTGGAGGCTTCGCGATTGTTCTCGTCGACAATCACGGCAAACAAGCCTTTCTCTTCGACCTTATCGCCTTTTTTTACCCCATCGTGCGTTTCGAGATAATCGCCTTTGAGCAAGAAGAACTTCACCGTACCTTTCGCGTCGGCATAAACGTTTTGCGTCACGGGCGCGCCGTCTTCGACTTTCAGTTCCGCCGCAAAGGGGATACGACTCGGCACCGACCACCCCTCTTTGATCACTTCGACGATCGAATCGCCTTCTTCGACCGTTTCGCCGTCTGCAAACGGTAAGAAGAGTTTTCCTTCGATTTTTCCGCCGACACCGGCCAATTCGTTGGATTTGGCCACATCCGACTTTCTGAAGTTATATTTGACTTCGTCTTCTCCTTCCGCTTGTACGGAAACGATATATTCGTCGTGCGTCACTTTAACGGAGACTTTTCCGTTGGTCACGGCTTTAATTTTCGGCTCGACCAACAAGACACCGGCATTCCGTCTATTGGCGACAATCAGCTTGCCTTCGCTGTTTTTGTAAACGGAAAGATTGTAGTAGCGGATGAATCCCTCTTTGGTCGCAACCACTTGACGCTCCTCTTTACCGGCCGTTGCCGTACCGCCGGTGTGGAAGGTACGTAGTGTCAATTGCGTACCGGGCTCGCCGATCGATTGAGCGGCGATTACCCCTACCGCTTCACCCGGTTTGACCAACTTGTTGTCCGCCATATTCAATCCGTAACACTTCGCACAAATACCTTTAGGCGCTTTGCAGGTCGCCGGTGTACGAATCACAACCGCACGGACACCCGCTTCTTGGATTTTGACCGCCGTCTCTTCGTCGATCATCGTCCCTTCGCTGACCAGCACTTCATTGGTAATGGGATCGATCACGTCTTCGGCGACAACACGTCCGTAGATACGATCGGTAAGCGGTTCGATCATCTCGTTACCTATCACAATATCGGAGACTTCGATACCTTCGTGGGTACCGCAATCCTCCATAGATATTTTGACATTTTGCGCAACATCGATCAACTTACGCGTCAAATATCCCGCATTCGCCGTTTTAAGTGCGGTATCGGCCAAACCTTTACGCGCACCGTGGGTCGAAATGAAGTACTCCAAGACGTTCAATCCTTCGCGGAAATTCGACGTAATCGGCGTCTCGATAATCGATCCGTCCGATTTTGCCATCAACCCGCGCATCCCGGAAAGCTGACGAATCTGCGCAGCCGAACCCCGTGCACCGGAATCCGCCATCATATGAATGGAGTTAAACCCGTTTTTGTCCTCTCGAATAAGACGCATCAACGCATCCGCGATTTCGTTGTTCGCATCGGTCCAGATATCGATAATTTTGTTATAGCGCTCTTGGTCGGTTAACAAACCTGCGGCAAACTGTTTTTGAATCTCTTTGACCCCTTCTTTCGCTTTGCGAACCACCTCTTCTTTGACGGGAGGAATTTTGATATCGTCTACCGAAATCGACACCCCAACCTTGGTGGCGTAACGGAATCCCATATCTTTCAAATCGTCCAAAAACCCCGCCGTTTGCGCCACACCGCCATGTTTGTAGATATAGTCGACCAATGCGCCGATATCTTTCTTTTTGAGTACTTTATTCCAATACTTTTCGGGAACGTAGTCGGGTATGATCGATTTGAGAAGCAAACGTCCCGCCGTCGTCGTAACGATGCGCCCCTCGACGATGGTACGGATACGTGCGTTCAAATCCAACGCTCCTTGTTCAAAAGCGATTTCCACCTCTTCGATACTTCCGAAGAGCTTGTGCTCGCCTTTGACATCGTTTTTTTCGAGCGTCAAATAGTAAAGCCCCA
The DNA here is from genome assembly GCA_027026055.1 of Campylobacteraceae bacterium. GTDB lineage: Bacteria > Campylobacterota > Campylobacteria > Campylobacterales > Sulfurovaceae > JALVPA01. Next base: position 7,275 of record JALVPA010000014.1, read on the forward strand.
AAATCATATCCTGAGACGGTACCGCAATCGCTTTTCCCGATGCGGGAAGCAAAATGTTCATCGAAGAGAGCATCAACACTTTCGCCTCGGCGACCGCTTCGTCGCTCAAAGGCACGTGTACCGCCATCTGGTCACCGTCGAAGTCGGCGTTGAATGCCGCACAAACCAACGGGTGCAACTGAATCGCCTTACCCTCGATCAGACGCGGGTGAAAGGCTTGAATGGAGAGTTTGTGCAACGTCGGTGCGCGGTTAAGCAGTACGGGATAGTTTTCGACCACCTCTTCGAGACATTCCCATACTTCGTTCTCTTTTTTTTCGATCATCTTTTTGGCTTGTTTGAGTGTCGTCGCGTAACCTTTCTCTTCAAGCTTCGCCATCAAATGGGGCTTGAAGAGTTCGATTGCCATCGTTTTGGGCAATCCGCACTCGTCCATACGCAAATCGGGACCGACGACGATGACCGAACGACCGGAGAAGTCAACACGTTTACCCAACAAGTTTTGACGGAAACGTCCCTGCTTTCCTTTGATGATTTCCGAAAGCGACTTGAGCGGACGTTTGTTGGCGCCTTTGACGGCATTGCCGCGGCGACCGTTGTCGAACAATGCATCGACCGCCTCTTGCAACATACGCTTTTCGTTTCTAACGATAATCTCCGGCGCATCCAACTCCACCAGACGCTTCAAACGCTGGTTACGATTGATGACACGGCGATAAAGATCGTTAACGTCGCTGACTGCGAATTTCCCGCCGTCGAGACTGACCAAAGGACGCAAATCTGGCGGCAGTACGGGAAGCTTCGTCAACATCATCCACTCGGGACGATTACCCGAATGCAAGAAGGCTTCGATAACTTTCAAACGTTTTACGATGGTTTTGCGCTTTGCTTCCGATTTGGTCGACTCGATCTCTTCTTTCAATTTGGCAAACATTTCGATCAAGTCGAGCTCTTCGAGCAGCTCTTTAACGATTTCGCCGCCCATGCGCGCATCAAATCCCGTATCGCCGAATCTCGCGAAAATTTGTTGATATTGCTCTTCGTTGAGCACATCGTATTTTTGTACGGGGACGGCGCCTTCCGCATCGTAGCTCGCCTCACCGGGATTTTTGACGATATAGGCTTCGTAGTAAAGCACGCGCTCCAAATCTTTCATTTTTACGCCGAGAAGCGTACCTATGCGCGAGGGAAGAGACGAAACATACCAAATATGCGCTACGGGTGCGATCAAGTCGATATGCCCCATACGGTTTCGGCGTACTTTGGACGTGGTGACTTCGACACCGCACTTTTCACACACGACCCCTTTGTATCGCATCTTTTTGTATTTTCCGCACAAACATTCGTAATCGCGAATAGGTCCGAAAATTTTGGCACAGAAAAGGCCGTCGCGCTCAGGCTTAAGCGTACGATAGTTGATCGTTTCGGGCTTTTTGACCTCGCCGTAACTCCATGAGAGGATCTTTTCGGGGCTGGCAACTTTCAGCTGAAGCGCCGCAATATCTTGCGGTCTCTCTTCACTATTGAGATCGATAGGGATCAAATGCTCCATTATATTACTCATCTTCACTCTCCGTTTCTTTTTTCTCTTCGAACAGTTGTGCATCCAGTGCCAGTGCCTGCAATTCTTTCGTCAATACAAACATCGTTTCGGGTACGCCCGAATTGGGAACCGGCTCTCCTTTCGTAATCGCGCGATAAGCTCTGGCGCGTCCTTCCACGTCGTCGGACTTAATGGTAAGCATCTCTTTGAGTACGTGCGCCGCACCGTACGCTTCAAGCGCCCAAACTTCCATCTCTCCGAAACGCTGACCTCCGAAGAGCGCTTTACCGCCGACAGGCTGTTGCGTAACCAAAGAGTAAGGTCCCGTCGAACGCGCGTGTACTTTTTCATCAACCAAGTGATGCAGTTTCAACATATACATATATCCGACATTGACGCGCTCAAGCATCTTTTCACCCGTTTTACCGTCATACAGCGTCATCTTGCCGTCGCCATCAATTTTTGCCAGTTCGAAGAGCTTGGCGAACTCCTCTTCGTTCGTTCCTTCAAAAACCGGTGTGGCGAACTTCACGCCGCGCGCCCAATCTCTGGCATATTTCAAAAGCGTCTCATCATCCATCTTCGCTAGCGTCTCTTTAGCATTCATCAGCTTCGCAACATTGGCGATCTCGATCATTTTCGCACGCAACTTTTGTATATAATCGGCCGTTTTTTCCGCCAACATCGCTTCAAGCTGATCACCGAGACGCTTTCCAACCAAACCGAGGTGCACCTCAAGAATCTGTCCGATATTCATACGTGACGGAACCCCGAGCGGATTGAGGATAATTTCGACCGGTGTGCCGTCTTCCATATAAGGCATGTCAATTTCGGGAACGATATTGGAGACGATACCTTTGTTTCCGTGGCGTCCCGCCATTTTATCCCCTACTTTCAACTTACGTTTCGTAGCGATATAGACTTTGACCAGTTTCGTTACGCCCGAAGGCAAAATGTCGTCTTTTTCCAGAATCGCCAACTTCTCTTCATGCTCTTGCTTGAGCTTTTTCTTTTGTTTCAAGAAAGCATTTTTCAATGCTTCGTATTCGCGTTGCACCTGCTCCGAATAGGACTGCACGACGGTTCTGAGTGCAAAACGGTTGACACCGCGTATCACTTCTTCCGGAATCTTCTCTCCCGCTTTATAAACTGTATCTTTGACCGTAACTTCCTGCTCCAACGGCTGCTCGGAGAGATAATGTACCAAACGCAAGATCTCTTCTCTGTCGATCATCAAAAGCTTGTCGTGATGTTCCGCATCCAAACGCGCCTTTTCCTCCTCGTAAGCCTGAATGGAACGAATGTCTTTGTCGTATCCTTTCTTGGTGAATACTTTGATATCGACGACCACCCCTTCCATTGAAGCGGGACAATAAAGCGACTTGTTGACCACATGTCCCACTTTTTCTCCGAAGATGGCACGGAGTAAGCGCTCTTCGGGTGTCGGTTTGATTTCGCCCTTAGGAGAGACTTTTCCGACCAAAATCATACCGGGCTTGACATAGGTACCGATCTTAACGATACCGCTTTCGTCCAGATGCAACAATTCGTCTTCGCGAATGTTTGGAATATCTCTGGTAATCTCTTCCGTTCCGTGCTTGAGTTCGCGCGCTTCAATCTCTTTTTCGTAAATGTGCACGGATGTAAACGTATCTTCGCGAATCAACTTTTCCGACACGATAATCGCATCTTCGTAGTTGTATCCGTACCACGGCATAAAGGCGACCAACACGTTTTTGCCGAGGGCAAGTTCGCCTTGATTCATATTGGGACCGTCCGCGATCACCTCGCCCGTTTTCACTTTGTCTCCCGCCTTGACGATCGGTGTTTGGGAAAAAGTGGTATTTTGGTTTGTACGCATATTTTTTTCGAGCGGGTAGTGATCGATAAAGATACCGTTTTCGTCTTCGCCCATGATATAGATATTTTTCGCATCGACTTTTTCGACGACACCGGCTCGTTTCGCTTTCACCGCTTCCCACGCATCGCGACTGACGATCGCTTCCATGCCGGTACCGACCATCGGCGCTTCCGTTTTAAGCAACGGTACCGCTTGACGCTGCATGTTCGAGCCCATCAACGCACGGTTTGCGTCGTCGTGCTCCAAAAAAGGAATCAATCCTGCCGCCGCACCGGAGATCATCATCGGCGAAATATCGATTAAATTGACACGTTTTCTATCGTTCAATTCGATATTTCCGTTAAGTCTCGTTTCTATAAGCTCTTCGACGATATAACCGTTTTCATCGACTTTAGTCGAAGCCGGCGCAATACATTTGTCTTCTTCTTGTGTTGCCGTCATATAAACGATTTCGTCGGTAACACGTCCATCTTTAACCACCTTATACGGCGCTTCGATAAAACCGTGTTCGTTGACCTTCGCATAGGTCGCCAAAGTATTGATAAGCCCGATATTTTGCCCTTCCGGCGTCTCGATAGGGCAGATGCGACCGTAGTGAGTGGGGTGAACGTCACGCACTTCGAAACCGGCGCGTTCTTTGACCAAACCACCTTCTCCCAATGCGGAGAGACGGCGCTTGTGCGTCACTTCCGAAAGCGGATTGGTTTGGTCCATAAATTGCGAAAGCTGACCGCTCGAGAAAAACTCTAATATCGTGTTGGTAATCATTTTGGAATTGATAAGATCGTGCGGCATCAATTCGTCAAGATTGCCCGAGAGCGTCGTCATCTTGTCTTTGATCGCTTTTTGCATCTTGACAAGACCGTTGTGAAGCTCGTTTCCGAGAAGTTCGCCGATAGCGCGGATACGTCTGTTTCCAAGGTGATCCCTATCGTCGATATGACCTTGACCATTTTTAACTTTAATCAAATATTTTACCGTCTGGATCAAATCTTCCGCCGTCAATACGGTGACATACTCCGGCGTATTGAGTCCTAGCTTATGATTCATTTTCATACGACCCACTTCGGTCAAATCGTAACGCTCGGGATCGAAGAAAAGCTGTTTTAAAAAGGCTTTCGCCGCTTCCGGCGTGACAGGTTCGCCCGGTCTCATCACTTTATAGATACGAATAGCCGACAGTATGTTTTCGTCTTCGATCTCTTCGGTCTGCTTCAACAGCTTGAGACTCTCTTGGTCCGCGACAAACGAATTGATAATCGATCTGTCGGTCCCCTCCGCCAAATCGTTGATCACTTCGATCTCTTCGATACCCGCATCGATCATCTTTTTGAGCTTGGTTTCGTCCAACGGCGTGATAACGTCATAAAGTACTTCGCCGCTTTCTTGATCCACTACAGGCGTAGCGAGATGACGATCCATCAAGACGTCCAAGGGATATTCGATCCACTCCAACCCTTCTTCGAGAAGTTTTTGCGCACGTTTTTTTGTCAGACGTTTTCCCGCGTTGACGATAACGTTGCCGTCGATATCACGTACGTCATATTCCGCTCTGCCGACGAAATCTTCAGGATTGAACTTAACCAAAAAGCGATTGTCTTTAATAACGATTTTCTTTGTCGGATAGAAAAGTTTGACAATATCTTCTTTCGTATAATCCAACGCCCTAAAGAGAATCGTCACGGGAATTTTACGACGTTTGTTGATGCGTGCATACAAGATGTCTTTGGCATCGTATTCAAAATAGAGCCAACTTCCTCTATCGGGAATGATTTGTGCGGAGTAGAGCAAACCGCTTCCCGAAGGTCCTTCCTCTTCTTTAAAGATAACGCCGGGAGAGCGATGCAACTGATTCACGATAACGCGTTCAACGCCGTTGACGATAAAGGAGGTACGCTCCGTCATAAGCGGAATATCGCGTACAAATACGGACTGCTCTTTCACTTCCTTCGGGTCGAGACGCTCTCCCGTTTTTTCGTCGCGGTTCCAAATAATCAATTCGATATTCATTTTCAAAGAGACCGCATAGGTCAGTCCGCGTTCCATACATTCGCGTACGGTATATTTGGGTTTGATGATTTCGGAATTTTTATACGCCAATGTCAAACGATTTTGTTGGTCGTGGATGGGGAAAGCGGAACGAAGCACTTTTTCAAGTGTGGAGTTCCGTCTATCCTTTTCATCCAGCATCAAAAAGTTTTCGTAACTTTTTTGCTGCAACTGCAACAGATTCGGAATTTCGATCTCTCTTGGCGTTTTGGAAAAATCGACGCGTAGTCTGCTACCTGAGTGCAATGAATTTAACATGTTTATCCTTATGAGATGGAAGTTGGTGTGAAATCGTTATATTGACATCGTTATGAACACGACAGAAGGTTCATCGCTTAGATACACAAAAAAACTATCCAAGAGGTGATGACATGTCTCTTCGGAATAGCTCATCCCTATACCTTAAGCTATCTTTACGACACGAGCGTGTCGTAAATCGGGTTTACTTAAGCTCGACTTTTGCACCCGCTTCTTCGAATTGTTTTTTAAGCTCTTCGGCTTCTTCTTTAGAAACAGCTTCCTTAATAACAGAAGGCGTCTCTTCGACCGCGGCTTTCGCTTCTTTAAGACCAAGACCCGTAACAGCTCTAACCACTTTGATGACGTTGATCTTTTTCGCGCCCGCATCGGTAAGAACTACGTCGAACTCAGTCTGCTCTTCGGCAGCTTCAGCCGCACCGCCCGCAGCACCTGCGGCTACAACCGTCGCTTGTGCCGTCACGCCGAATTTCTCTTCGAACTCTTTTACAAGCTCAGAAAGTTCCAATACGGAAAGATTGGAGATATATTCGAGAACATCTTCTTTAGTAATTGCCATCGTTTATCCTTTCAATGGTATTTATAAAATATAGCAAAAAGGGATCAACCCCACCTAAACCTTGTTTTACTCGCCTTCTTCCGCTTTTTTGTCGGCAAGCGCTTTCAAGCCGATCGTAAAGTTGGTAATCGGTGCGTTCCAAACATTGAGAAGCATACCGAGAAGTTCGTCTCTAGAGGGCAACTTCGCAAGTGCGTTGATAGTAGCCATCTCAGCGACTTTACCTTCGATAAGACCGGTTTTAATCGCAAAGTGCTCTTTGAACTGCGTAGCGGCTTTATCGGCGATTTTACAAGGCGAAATTTGATTGTCTGCCCAAAGCACCACGTTGGTGTCTTTAAGCTCAAGCGCTTCGCAACCCGCATTCGCCAATGCGATTTGCGCGAGCTTGTTTTTGACAACCTTGACTTTCGTCTCCTCTTCGCGCGCCATGTTTCTGACAGCTTCGAGGTCTTCGACAGTCATGCCCTTGTAATCGCAGACGATGATGGCGGCAGCGTTTTTAAACTCTTCCGTCATCTGCGCTACAAGCTCTTCCTTTCTTGCTCGAGTCATTTTTTCTCCTTCCGACCGTCAAACGGGGTGTATGCCGAAGCATACCCGTTTGCCGTTTCCGACAAACTAATTAAGCTTTCGCCCCCGTTCTCTTCAGTCTAAGATCAAGACCTAAGTCTTCAGCCGTAAAAGCTCGCTTTTACCGATGAAAAGTTAGTGTCGGAGAGGATCCGACTTATTTGATCTCCATCAATTCCGCCGTATCGAGTTTGAGCGAAGGACTCATCGTCAACGAAAGCGCCGCATTGGTGATATATTTGCCTTTCGCCGCTGCAGGCTTCGCGCGATTGATCGCCTCTACAAAGGTATTGAGGTTTTCTTTAAGCTTCTCTTTATCGAATGAAGCCTTACCTATACCTGCGTGAATGTTTCCTTTTTTATCGACACGGAAATTGACTTGTCCGCCTTTGGCGTTTTTGACTGCTTGCGCTACATCCATCGTTACCGTTCCCGTTTTGGGGTTGGGCATCAATCCTTTAGGACCGAGAATTCTCGCCACCTTACCTACGACACCCATCATATCGGGTGTGGCGATAACGATATCGAAATCGATATTTCCGGCTTGTATTTGTTCGATCAACTCGTCTGAACCGACAATATCGGCACCCGCCTCTTTCGCTTCGTCCGCTTTTGCATCTTTGGCAAAAACCGCTACGCGCACCTTTTTTCCCGTGCCGTTCGGCAGTACGACGGAACCTCTCACCATTTGATCCGCATGACGAGGATCGACGTTAAGGTTCATTGCGACTTCCACCGTTTCGTCAAACTTTGCCGATTTCAAGTCGTCGATTCTGGCAATCGCCTCGTCTACACTATATACTTTTGTCGTATCGATTTTTTTGAGTATCGCTTCTCTTCTTTTGCTAACTTTTTTTCCCATATTTTAAACTCCGCTCATATGCTCCCACATTATTTGAAATCATGTGGTTGTGATTGTTGGTAGAATCAATCTACAATCTCTACACCCATACTTCTACAGCTTCCCGCGATAATGCGAGCCGCAGCTTCTTTGTCCGTCGTGTTCAGATCGGCGATTTTTTGATCTACGATCTCCATCAATTGCGCTTTGGTAATCGAACCGACTTTGTTAAGCAAAGGATTGTCCGTACCTTTTTTGATACCGGCCGCCTTCATAATCAAATCGCTTGCGGGCGGTTGTTTGGTTTCGAAGGTAAAGCTTCTGTCGGTATAGACCGTTACGATAACGGGGATTTTAAATCCCATTTTATCTTTTGTTTTTTCGTTGAAGGCTTTACAAAACTCCATGATGTTCACGCCGCGCTGACCGAGAGCGGGACCTACCGGCGGTGAAGGATTCGCTTGACCGGCGGGAATCATCATTTTGAACTTTTCAGCGATTTTCTTTGCCATGGTTATTCCTTGTTTAAGATTTGGTGTCTAACGACGTTATATGATCTTCTCCACTTGCGTGTAAAGAATCTCTACAGGCGTATTTCTTCCGAATATCGAAACGTTGAGCTTGAGTTTGCCGTGGTCGAGATCGTACTCTTCGACCATTCCGGTAAAGTTTGCAAACGGTCCGTCGACGATTCGCACCATCTCTCCCGTTTCGAAATCGACTTTCGGACGAGGAGCGGACTTCTTCTCCATCTTTTCCAAAATGACGTTGATGTCCGCTTCGCTTAGAGGCGTCGGCGTTTTTTGTTCACCGATAAATCTAGATACTCTCGGCAGCGATTGTATCTTGTGCCACAGATCGGTATCCAGATCTATCTGTGCAAAAACATACCCTGAGTAGAGAGAACGTTCGGTGATTTTCTTTTCACCGTTTTTGACCTCGATAACCTCTTCGGTAGGAACTACGACTTGTTTAATTTTTTCTTCCAAGCCGTAATCTTTTGCCAGCTGTTCAATCGCTCTTTTTACCGATTGTTCGCTACCGGCGTATGTTTGAATTGCATACCATTGAAATGCCATTGTCTATTCCTATAATACCGAAGATACGATAGCGGACATGAGTATATCCACCAACGCTAAAAAGAGTGCTATCACGGTCACGACCAACACTACCGCAAAAAAGGCTTGTCTTACCTGTACTTTTGTCGGAAAAATGACTTTATATAATTCTGCTTTTGCGTGTGTTACGAACGATGAAATTTTTTCCATTCTCAGTTACCTTGTTAAGTGGCAGGCCAAGAGGGACTCGAACCCCCGACACCCGGTTTTGGAGACCGGTGCTCTACCAACTGAGCTATTGGCCTAGCGAAAATTAAAGAAGAAGCTTAAAGCTTCATCTCTTTATGAACGGTATGTTTTTTACACCACTTGCAATATTTTTTCAACGCAAGTTTTTCCGTTGTCGTTTTTTTATTCTTCGTAGTGTGATAGTTGCGTCTCGTACACTCTTCACACCCGAGGTGGATATTTTCTCTCATATTTCTCTCCTACATAAGAGCACATGACGTGCTCTTTTAACGGCTTAGGCGATGATTTTCGTTACAACACCCGCGCCGACCGTTCTACCGCCTTCGCGAATCGCAAAGCGCGTACCTTCTTCAAGGGCGATAGGAGCGATAAGCTCAACGTTAATTTTAACGTTGTCTCCGGGCATAACCATCTCAGTACCTTCTTGCAACTGAACAGAACCCGTTACGTCTGTCGTACGTACGTAGAATTGCGGTCTGTAGTTGTTGAAGAATGGCGTGTGACGTCCGCCTTCCTCTTTCGTAAGAACGTACACTTCCGCTTCGAACTTCGTATGCGGCGTGATAGAACCGGGTTTACAAAGCACCATACCTCTTTGTACTTGGTCTTTCGCAATACCGCGGATAAGTACACCACAGTTGTCACCCGCTTCACCGCAATCCATCTCTTTGCGGAACATCTCGACACCGGTTACCGTTGTTTTTTGCGTATCTTTCAAGCCGACGATTTCGACTTCGTCGCCCACGCATACTTTACCGCGCTCGATTTTACCCGTAACAACCGTACCGCGACCTTGGATAGTAAAGATATCTTCGATAGGCATCAAGAAGTCTTTATCCGTGTCGCGCTCGGGAGTCGGGATATACTCGTCTACCGCATCCATAAGGGCAAGAATTTTTTCGGACCAAGGACCGAGATTCCCCGCTTTTGCCTCTTCAAGCGCTTGGAAAGCGGAACCCGCGATAATAGGCGTATCGTCACCCGGGAAGTCGTATTCGCTCAAGAGTTCGCGCACTTCAAGCTCGACAAGTTCAAGCATCTCTTCTTTGTCTTCTTCATCGAGTTGATCTTCTTTGTTCAAGAAAACAACGATGTAAGGTACGCCGACTTGGCGAGAAAGAAGGATGTGTTCACGTGTTTGCGCCATCGGACCGTCCGTAGCGGCGATAACGAGAATCGCACCATCCATTTGAGCAGCACCGGTAATCATGTTTTTAACGTAGTCGGCGTGACCCGGACAGTCGACGTGCGCATAGTGTCTTTTATCCGTTTCGTACTCTACGTGAGACGTAGCGATGGTAATCCCTCTTTCTCTCTCTTCGGGAGCGTTGTCGATTTGATCGTAATCCATCATCTGCGCGTTGTTTTTGTTGGCAAGAACGGCAGTGATTGCGGCTGTCAATGTCGTTTTACCGTGGTCGACGTGACCGATAGTACCGATGTTGACATGCGGTTTGGTTCGTTCGAATTTTTCTTTAGCCATAGCAATTTCTCCTAAGCTTTGTGTTGTATGATTTAAAGGCGCTATTATAGCCTAAACTTCTTAACCATATGGACAGAACTGTCACAAGACTGTAATACTTCTGTCCATACGGTGCTACTGGAGCCCATAGTGAGACTTGAACTCACGACCTCTTCCTTACCAAGGAAGTGCTCTACCCCTGAGCCATATGGGCGTCTAAAATCCATAGCAACTTGTCTGTTTTATGGTTGGAAAGCTTATTATGTGAAGTTATGTCCGTTATCGAGTACAATTCACACAGCTCCCAGTACATGGAGCGGGAAACGGGACTCGAACCCGCGACCCTCAGCTTGGAAGGCTGACGCTCTAGCCAACTGAGCTATTCCCGCATCATCTCTTGACGAAACATGGTGGTGAGTGGAGGATTCGAACCTCCGAAGGCGAATGCCAGCAGATTTACAGTCTGCCCTCGTTGGCCACTTGAGTAACTCACCACGTTACCCTATGTCATTACACTGGTCAAACACTGATACTTATTGTATGGAGCTGGTGAAGGGACTTGAACCCCCGGCCTGCTGATTACAAATCAGCTGCTCTACCAGCTGAGCTACACCAGCACCATGCGTTTTAAGCGTTACCACTCAAAACGGACGGGAATTATAGACAAAAAGTTCTGAAATGTCAAGAGCCTTTACGATTTTTTTCAAAAAAAATGGCTTTTTTACGTTTTATATCATACAATAAACCAGAACTCGTCATTTTCAAAGGCAGATGCATGAAAATTTTGTTGGCCCCGAGCGAAAGCAAACGTAGCGGCGGAGAAATGCCGTTCGAGCTTGATACGCTTTTGTTAAACGATGTGTTGCACGACACCCGCATGCAGTTGCTATCGCACTATCGTAATCTTGTCAATGCAAAAGATACGAAAAAACTCGCCACACTATTCGGACTCAAAAAGGAAAGCGAAATCGCACGTTACACAGCGGATCCGACGTTTTCGCCCTCAATGAAAGCGATTTTGCGTTACGACGGCGTAGCATTCGATCATCTTGACTATTTGTCGCTCGAAACGAACGCACAGACCTATATCGACACGCACGTGATACTCTTTTCCAATCTCTTCGGTCCGATTCGCGCAAACGACGCCATCCCCGAATACAAACTGAAGCAAGGTGCCGCCCTCGACGGTATCAAACCAGAAAAACGTTATAAAGAAATGTCGCAAAAAGCACTTGACGCCTATTTGGATAACGACGACATTTTGGATCTTCGCGCCGGTTTTTACGACAAATTCTACAAACCCTCTTTTTCTTATACCGTACTCAAATTTCTTAAAAACGGCAAAAGTGTTAGCCACTGGGCGAAAGCCTACCGCGGCAAAGTGACACGCGCGTGCGCCGAAGCGAACATCGAAACGCTTGACGAATTCGTCAAGCTCCCGATCGACGGTTTGGAGATTGTCGAAATACAAACCAAAGGTAATCGTACGGAGATTGTTTATGCGATTACCGAGTGAAGATACCCTGTATAAAATCATGGTTGCACTTCTTTTTTTGGGTGTGATACTCGGTTTGATTTTCGATACGGATTGGAGTAACCTATGAAAAAAAATCTCTTCGAAATGGGTCCCGATTTCAAAGAGGGGTGGACGTCGGACAACAAACACACGAAAAAGCATGATAACAACGATGATATCCGACCGCCCGAAAAGCACCGTTTGCACATCGCTAAAGAAAAACGCCGAGGCAAAACGGTCACTGTCGTCAAACCTTTTTTCCTTAGCAAGACCGAGCTTCGGGAACTACTCAAACGTTTGAAAAAAAGATTGGGAACGGGCGGTACGTTCAAAGACGATACGCTGGAGTTTCAAGGAGAGGTATCCCAAACGTTGCGTCAAGAACTCGAAACGATGGGGTATCGCTTCAAACAGTGAATTATCGTCTGTCAGGGCGCGCTTCCGGAGGGAGTTTTTCGAGATCTTTTTCGTCGTAAAGTTCGCGCTTGGGAATGACAAAAGCGATAATCGTCACGACGATACCGAATATCAATACAGCCGTCTCTTCATGCCCAGGAAAAAACTGCGGCAGTCTCAACTTACCCGCACTCTCGCCCATCAACGGTTTGAAAATATCGTCGTAATAGAGTGTAAAAACCAGTCCGCCGAGCAAACCGCCGATAGCGCCGACCAATACGTCGATACGTCCTTCGGCGATAGAGACGGGACCGGTGCCGGGACATTTGCCGAAGATCGCCATCGCCGCACCGAACAAAATACCGCCGATAATCAACCCGGACCACATAATCGGTTTGATATGATAATGCGCCCATCCGGCTTGTACCATAAAATAGAGCCCGATACTCGCCAACCCTACCGTCAAAAAGAGCATTTTGGGTACGATCGTATCTTTGAGCATCGCAAAGCCCGCGATCTTTTCGAACTTATCCACACGGGTGTATTGAATGATGCCGCCGAAAATCACCCCTATCAAAAAGACAAGCACCAGCGAACCGCGCCCCTCGTAAATCACTGTTTCGAACATCTGCGCGATACGCGAGGGCAAATCGTCGCCCGCCGTTTTTACGATAATCTCCATCTCACTCTCCTCTTTTGTAAAAAAATCTCCCCGTAATAAGTAGCGAAATCATCACCACCGTACCGAAAATCATCGACGAAACCGCCAACTGCGTCATCCCCGACATAAAGTGCCCCGAGGTACACCCTCCCGCCATTCTCGCACCGATAATCATCACGAACCCCGAGACAAAGCTCCACAACAGTCTCGATACGACGGAGTTGTTTTTATACTTTTTCCATGCGGTCGGTATCAACGAAAAACGAAACGACTTTGTCAAAAAAACCGAAGTGACGAAACCGCCGAAGAGTGCGCCGAGCAACAGTACGCCTTCCCACGCACCCGCTTTGTCGATCTCTTTGAGATAGGCGTATTTGTGCGGATCCAGATCGAAAAGGATACCGGCGAAATAGGGCACATACGTCGAAGCGCCCAGCGGCCTGTCCGCACCGTAGATCGAAAAGGTCATCAAGAGTAGTCCCGCCATCAAAATACCGCCCATCCACCAAGGCAATCTATGCATCTAAGCTCCTTTGAATTAGATTCGCAAGTACATCGTACCAATCGCATAGTATTCGGATAATATTATAACAAAAAAGAAAGTGTTTTATAAAATTAAATTATTTTATGAATTTTTTCAGACTTTTTGAAATCATACGTTACCGTCCGATTGCCATCGCATAGAGCACCATCGTTTCGGACGGATCCAGCCCCAAAAACGTGCAAACTTCATCGTCGTAATACGCGCCGATACCGCTGCACCCGAGTCCAAGATAAGTCGCCGCGATATAGAGACGATGTCCGATCATGCCCGCTTTTTGATAAAGCGCTTGATAGTGCTTTCCTCTTGACACCATAAACAGACTTATCGCCCCGTCCGATGCCAAATGGTACTGCTCCAGACACAAATAACCCGCATCGCGGCTAAAATCGC
>JALVPA010000015.1 GCA_027026055.1 Campylobacteraceae bacterium
TACGGCGCTTAAGTTGCACATCTATCCCAAACGCCCCGCACGATCCATGACGACGATCGACGACGAACATGCCGCCGAGATTCGTAACTTGCTCAAGAGCAAATACGGCGTCAATGTCGCGGGCGGACAAGACCACCTCAAAGGCAAAATTTTCCGTATCAATCAAATGGGATTGATTGCGCCGTACGAAGCGGCGTGGGTAGTCAATGCGATAGAGTTGTCGATGGCGGAATTGGGGCGATGCACCTACAAGGGTATCGCCAACAAAGTCTTCAACGAAGTCTATTTCGATAAAGCGACGCCATGATTTACGCGCACGAGATACCGGGAGGATCGCGACTCTATTTTGGCGAAAGCGCCGCGCTGAAACGCCGTATCGAAGCACAAGCGGCACAGATGTTGAGCGAAGCGGGATTCGTAGAGATCGTCACACCCTTTTTTTCCTATCACCAGCACGCCTCTTTCGAAGACAAAACGCCTTTGGTGCGTTTGGGCGACGGAGAGAATCACGAAGTGTCGTTGCGTGCCGACTCGACGGCGGATGTGGTACGTATCGTCACCAAACGTTTGGGACGAAGCAGTGAAAACAAAAAGTGGTTTTATATCCAACCCGTGTTGACCTTTCCGACAAAAGAGCAGTATCAAATCGGGGCGGAGATTATCGGCGGCCGCTTTGCGGAGGTCGTGGAAAAAGCGCATACGGTTTTGGAAAAGATCGAGATCGACGCGGTATTGCAAATCGCCAATATCCGTATCCCGCAGTTGTTGCATACGCGCTACGGCATAGCGATAGAGACGTTGCGTGCAAGCAATATCGAGTCGTTGCTTCAAAGCGACTACCCGTGGATACAGAAACTGGTGGCGATCAACACGGCGGAGGATTTGGAGTCTCTCGATTTTTATCCCGAAGATATTCGCGCCGAATTGATGCGGATGAAGGAAGCGGTCGCACATCTGAGCGCAAAAGAAAACATCGTCGTATCGCCGCTTTATTATGCCAATTTGCGTTATTACGACGCGTTGATATTTCGTATTTTTAAAGAGAACGTCGTATTGGCGACGGGGGGCGAATATCGTATCGAAGAGGTTGAAGCGGCGGGATTTGCCGTCTATACCGACGCGTGTATCGAATATATTTTGAAGAAGGAACGGTGAGCCGAAGATGAGTAAAGCGGATTTGATTGTAGGATTGCAATGGGGTGACGAGGGCAAGGGAAAGATTGTCGATCATATGGCGCAGACCCACGATTACGTTTGTCGTTTTGCGGGCGGACATAATGCGGGGCATACCATCGTAATCGACGGCAAAGAGTATGCGTTGCATTTGATTCCCTCGGGCGTGCTTAATCCCGACGCCAAAAATATCGTCGGAAACGGTGTGGTGCTTTCTCCCGAAGACTTTATCGAGGAGATGAAACAATTCGGAACGCTTGAAGGTCGCCTTTTTCTTTCGGACAAAGCGCATATTTTGTTGCCGTATCACGCGCAGATAGATCAAGCCAAAGAGCGTCTCAAAGGAGACAAAGCGATCGGTACGACGGGTAAAGGGATCGGTCCTGCGTATGCCGACAAAATCGCACGCGTCGGGCATCGTTTGGGAGAGTTGCGTCATCCCGAAAAGTTGGCGACGAAGATTACGGAGTATTTCGAGATCAATGCGGCGATCTTCGAAGCGATGGGTGTCGAAACCCCCGATTACGAAACGTTGCTTGCCGATTTGCGACGCTATAAAGAGGCGCTGGAGCCTTTTATTTGCGACACGACCCAATTGATGTGGGAGATTCTCTCCGACGATAAAAAGGTACTTCTGGAGGGAGCGCAAGGTACGATGCTCGATATCGATCACGGCACCTACCCTTACGTCACCAGTTCCACGACCGTAAGTGCCGGCGCTTGCGCGGGACTTGGCATCAGCCCCAAAGATATCGGTACGGTAACCGGTATCGCCAAAGCCTACTGCACCCGCGTCGGCAACGGTCCGTTCCCCAGCGAGGATCTCGGCGAAGCGGGCGATCGCTTGCGCAAAAACGGTCATGAGTTCGGTACGACGACGGGCAGACCTCGCCGTTGCGGTTGGTTCGATGCGGTGGCGATGCGCCATGCGGTGCGTATCAACGGTGTCGATCGCGTCGCCTTGATGAAGTTGGATGTTTTGGACGGTTTTGAAGAGATCAAGGTTTGTGTCGCTTACGAATTCGAAGGAAAACGTATCGATTATGTTCCTTACGACTTGGAAGAGGTAACGCCGATCTACGAAACGTACGAGGGGTGGCGCTCGACCAAAGGCATCCGTACGTTCGACGAACTTCCCGAAAAGGCGAAGCATTATATCGCATCGCTCGAAGCGATGATCGGTGCGCCGATAGAGATCATTTCGACCAGTCCCGAACGCGAAGATACGATCGTTCGCGGAAGCTAAACGCACTATATTATTTCGAAGGAGTTATACGCTATGAGACTGAAACCGC
>JALVPA010000016.1:0-13946 GCA_027026055.1 Campylobacteraceae bacterium
TTTCAATATCAACGCCGATTTGGCGGCGAGCAAAATCGCCGTGGCGTTGCAAGCGCGCAAAGTGCTCTTTTTGACCGATACGGCGGGCGTGTTGGACAAGCAGATGCGTCTGATTACCAATCTCGACATTTCCAAGACTGAAGCGCTCAAACGCGACGGTACGATACAAGGAGGCATGGTGCCTAAAGTCGATGCGTGTATCGAAGCGTTGCGCGGCGGGGTCAAAAAAGCGCATATCATCGACGGACGCGTGGAACACTCGTTATTGTTGGAGATCTTGACAAGCTCCGGCGTGGGAACATGTATCGAATTATAAAACAGAAATATATCGTTTATTTTTGTAAAAATATAGCAAAATATAATCGTTGCGCTGTATAATGATCAAAAATCGTCAAAAGGATCGGAAAAATGATTAAGCGAACGGTAGCGGCGGTGTTAGCGTGTAGTATCGGATTGATAAGCGCACAAGCGAAAACGGCACACAAAAAAGAGGCCTACCGTGCGGTATGGCAAAAAATTTACGGCGGTAGCGAAGACGATGTCGCAATGGATGTTGTTGCATTGGAAAAGGGCGAGAGTGCGATCGTAGGGACGTGCAAATCGTTCGGTGCGCAGCGCAGCGATATTTGCGTGACGCGGATGGACGCAAACGGCAATATGAAATGGCGCTTGTGGCTCGGCGGCAAGAAAAAAGACGAAGGCAAAGCGATCGCACGTACGGCAGACGGCAATATCGTCGTGCTCGGGCGTACCAAATCTTTTTCGAAAGCTTATGCGTACGATCTTTATGTCGCCAAAATCTCTCTGGACGGTAAAAAGATATGGGAGCGCAGTTTCGGAGGTGAACGAGACGAGTATGCGGGCGGTATCGCGGGAACGGACGACGGCGGCGTGATTGTCGTCGGCGCGTCGGAGTCTTACGGACGCGGCGATAAGGATATCTATCTCGCCAAACTCGATAAAAACGGCAAACTTCTACAGGCGCGTACTATGGGTACGTCGCAAGACGATGCCGCCAACGATATTACGCGCACCAGAGACGGTAAGATGGTATTGGTCGGTTATCTCGGCAAAAAGTATGTCGGCGACAGCGACTTTTTGATCATGAAACTCGATCAAAACGGTAAGCGTATTTGGATGAAGAATTTCGGCGAGAGTTACGAAGACGAACTTCGAGGTGTGACACCCACAATCGACAACGGGGTCGTAGCAATCGGCGCGACGCGCTCCTACGGCAGTTCTCAAACCGATTTGACCGTGATGAAAATTGATGCGCACGGCAAAACGATCTGGCATAAAATTTACGGATTCAAATATTACGAATATGGCAATGCCGTCGCTACGACACGCGACGGAGGCTTTATGTTGGTCGGCGGCACCAACACGCTCGGTAAAGGCAATCACAGTGTGTATGCGTTGGCGCTCGATCGCCGTGGGGCGTTGATTTGGTCGCATGTCTTCGGAGGCGAGCGTCGCGATATCGCTCACGGGGTGGCGCGTATGAGCGACGGTAGTTTGGTTGTCGTCGGCGAGACGGAGAGTTTTAAACGCGCTAAAAATTTCTATTTGATCAAATTGCGTAAAGAGTAGAGATTAGATTTTTTAGCTATAATATCGGGCTATATTTTATATTAGATTAGGATGATGCTTATGCGATTTGTCGAAACACGCGGAAACGATGGCACCAAACCTTTGTCCGTGACCTTTTCGGAAGCGATACTCAATCCGAGTGCGAGTTTCGGAGGGCTTTATGTCCCCGAAACGTTGCCGGCCTTTGACGAAAATTTTTTGAACGCATATCTGCGTAGCGATTATAAAACGCTGGCCAAAGCGGTGTTGCGACGCTTCGAGATAGATATCGACGAAGCGACGATCGATGCGGCGTTGGCGCGTTACGATCGTTTTGACGATCCGAACGATCCCGTACCGCTTGCACGGATCGAAGAGGATTGCTATGTGTGCGAACTCTATCACGGTCCTACGCGCGCTTTTAAGGATATGGCGTTGCAACCTTTCGGTCATATCCTTTCGGCGTTGGCGAAACGACGTGACGAACACTATTTGATCATGGCGGCTACCAGCGGCGATACGGGACCCGCGACGCTGGAGACGTTCAAAAATGCTTCCAATGTTAAAGTTACCTGTCTTTATCCTGACGGCGGTACTTCCGACGTGCAACGTTTGCAGATGGTGACAGAAGACGCGCTCAATCTCAAAGTGATCGGCGTCAAAGGCAATTTCGACGATACCCAAAGCACGCTCAAAAGTCTGCTCTCTTCCGAAAGCTTCAAAGTGAAATTGGACGAAAAAGGGATCAAACTTTCCGCCGCTAATTCGGTCAATTTCGGTCGTATCATCTTCCAAATTGTCTATCATATCCACAGTTATTTGGAATTGGTAAGGCGCGAAGTCATTGGGATGGGGGATCCCGTCTATTTGACGGTGCCCAGCGGCAATTTCGGCAATGCATTGGGCGCATATTATGCGAAAAAGGCGGGGTTGCCCGTCGAAAAAATATTGATCGCTTCCAATATCAACAACATTCTTACCGATTGGATCGAAACGGGCGTGTACGATCTCAACGGACGTACGTTGATACAAACCGAATCGCCGGCGATGGATATCCTCAAAAGCTCCAATATCGAGCGCGTGCTTTACGATCTCTTCGGTGCAGAGCGTACCAAAGCGCTGATGGAGTCTTTGGCAAACGAAAATCGTTTTGCTTTGCAGAGCGACGAATTGCAAGCGCTGCAAGAAGTGTTTTCCGCTTCTTATTCGGATGATGCGCTTTGCGAAAATACCATCGCCGAGTATGTTGAAAAAGGCTATTTGATGGATCCGCATACGGCAACGTGTATCAAAGCCTATCGTACGCTTAGAGAAAACTCCTTGCCTACGGTTATCTACTCGACGGCGGAGTGGACGAAGTTTTCGCCGACGGTCGCCAAAGCACTCGGTGAAAAAGTCGAAGGCGATTTGGAGGCGCTTATGGTTGTAGAGAAAAAAACGGGTGTGCGAGTACCCGAGATGATCCGCGCGCTTTTTAATAAGCCGATCGTACATACGACGGTCGTCGAAAAAGAAGATATCGAAAAAGAGATGCTTTCTTTCTTATAACGCAAGGATATACGGATGAGTCTACTTGCCGTAGCTACGGGCGTTTCCCTCCTTTTTCCCACAATGAGCGATACGAAAAAGTTGGTGACGTGTACGTTGTCGGATATGCATGAAAAGTCGTGTCTACCTTATACCGAAAATTTGTTGACCGTTACTGAAGAGAAGCAAGGTAAAATGATTTCGGCTTATTCGAATTTGGAGGAGATGGTCAAATCTTATTTGAAACGTTCGCAAAAATATGCTACATATACGGTAAAAGCGGGAGAGACTCTTATCGGAATCGCAAAAAAATTCGGTATCTCCGCCACATTGCTAAAATCGCTCAATAGAATAACCGACGCAAAGAAGTTAAGAGAAGGACAAAAACTCTTTTTGCCTATTTCCAAAGAGGACATGAAGGTTTACGAGACGGGTTTGTATCGGATAAAAAAGGGTGAAAGTCTCATTTCGATTGCGAAAAAGTTTCGTTTGGATTCGAATCTTCTGGCGCAATATAACGGTATCAAGTATAGCGGCGATATTGTTGCCGGGAAAGTTTTGAAAATGCCTTTTAAACACATCATCGAAAAAAACAATAAGCCTATGCTTCCCACAGGAAAAAACCGATATGTCGGCAAATTCGGTTCGCATAGGTTACGCGTAACGGCGACGGCATACACTTCTCATCGTTCCCAAACCGACAACACCCCTTATTTGGCGGCATGGAACAATCGTTTACGTCCGGGTATGAAAGCGATCGCAGTTTCGCGCGATCTGATTTATCGTTACGGGCTCAAAAACGGAACGAAAGTCAAAATCAGCGGATTACCGGGTATTTATACGGTAAAAGACAAAATGAACAAACGCTTTAGAAAGCGTATCGATATCTATATGGGAAATGATCTGAGACGTGCGTTGCGTTGGGGAAGACGAAGTGTCGTGATTTCATGGTAACTGATAGAACGAATTTACGCATTACGCTTGCAACGCTTCGACTTTTTCAAGTAGTTCGAGGTAGCGTTCGCTCACTTCTTCGTAACGTTTTTCGGTCTCCGCCAGCGCGTCGCTCAGTTGTTGCAATCCTTTTTCTTTATAACACTCTGGGTTTGAAAGACAGGCGTTGAGTTCGTCCATTTGCGCTTCGAGCTTTTCTATCTCTTCGGGAAGCGTGTCGAATTCGCGCTGTTCTTTGTAACTGAGTTTTTTGGGTTGCTTGGGTTTGGTTTCGCGAGTTGCGTTGGCGTCGGCGCGCTTGGTTTCTTTTGCCAACTGCGACGCGAAAGTTTCGAACTCCATACTCTCTTTTTCGAGTTCGAGGTACTCGGTATAGCTTTGATAACTCTCCTCGACGATACCGTTGCCTTTGAAGATAAAGAGTTTCGAAGCGATTTTGTCGACGAAATAGCGATCGTGCGAGACGAAAATCAGCGCACCGGCAAAATGCATCAATTGCTCTTCGAGGATGGTAATGGTCTGAATGTCCAGATCGTTGGTCGGTTCATCCAAAATCAAACAATCGTAATGTTTCGTAAAAAGCAATGCCAACGCTACGCGGTTTTTCTCTCCACCGCTGAGTTGCCCGATCTTTTTGGTCAAGAACTCTTCGGGAAACAAGAACTGTTTGAGATAGGCGTAGACGTGCAGGTTGCTTCCTCTTACTCGGATGTGATCGCCGCCGTTGGGGCAGAAGGTGCCTATGAGGGTTTCGTCGTCATCGAGCATTTCGCGGTGCTGATCGAAGTAGCCGATGGAGAAATCGCCGCGTTTGATCGTACCGCTTTGGGGTTGCAGCCTTCCTAACAGAAGTTTGAGTAGCGTCGATTTGCCCGCGCCGTTGATACCGACGACGGCGATTTTGTCGCGTTGCAAAATACGCGTGGAAAAATCTTCGATCAGAATCTGCCCACCGATCGCGTAATGCAGATTCTCTATCTCGAAAAGCATCTTTTTTTTGCCGACACTTTTGTCACGATTGAAATGTTTCTTTTCGCGTTCGAGTTCCAAACGCATTTTGCGTAAGACGGAGGGGTTGCGTTTGGCCTCTTCGCGCAGTTGCATGACGCGCGCTTTACGTCCTTGGTTGCGTTTTTCACGCGCTCTGACGCTCTTACTGAGCCACTCCTCTTCTTGTTTGAGCAGACGCAGCAGGTTTTCGTGCGCTTTTTGCATCGCTTTCATACGCGCCTCTTTTTGTTCGAGATAGCTGCGATAGCCGCCTTTGTAGGAGACCAGTTTTCGGTTTTCGACTTCGACGACACGCGTAGCAACCGTATCGATGAAGTGGCGATCGTGCGAGATAAAAAGTAGCGTGAATTTTTCTTTGAGCAAAATCTCTTCGAGAAACGCCACCATATAGACATCGAGATGGTTGGTCGGCTCGTCCAGTAGCAAGACGTCGGGTTTTTTCAAGATCAGCGACGCCAGTGCGACACGACGCTGTTCGCCGCCCGATAAAGAGGCGACGGAACGATCTTCGAAGCGTTTGAGACGAAACTCTTGTAAGACGCGCTCGATTTTGTCGTCCAAACTCCAGGCGTTGTGGTGATCGAGATAGGCGCTGAGTCGCTCCATCTCCGCCACCAGCGCTTTGTCGTCGAATTTTTCGGCGATTTCGAGACTGATAGCGTCGTAACGTATCTTGGCCGCTTTAAGTTCGGTCAGTTCGTTTTCGATCGCCTCGCGCACCGTCAACGCCGCATCGAACTTAGGGTGTTGCGAGAGCATCTCTATTTGTACGGAATTATCGACGATACGTTTGCCTTCGTCGGGCTCCAACGTCCCCAAGGCGATTTTGAGCAGTGTCGATTTGCCACTGCCGTTTTGACCGACGATCGCGACGCGCTCGGATTCTTTCAGATGAAAATCGACCCCGTCAAGAAGCGTTTTGACGTCGTAGCGTTTGGTAATACCGAAAAGATCGATGAGCGCCATGGTTCGCCTTTGTTTTTTGTGCAATTATACTCTTTTAAGCCTTGCTAAAGTCCTTCTTGCTATAGTGCGGAAGAGAACTTTTCAAAGGACAATAATGTTGGAATGGTTGATTGGATTTTATACGCTTTATACGGCGATTAAAATCTATGTCTCCGTGATGCAAATCGGTTATGTCAACGACGAGAAACGCAAAGCGCCCGTATTGATGGGAGAAGCGCGTTATCTGGTGGCGGGCAACTATGCCGCCGCCAAAGAGAAGGTGGCGTTGGCGGAGCATTTTGTCGATTATCTTCTTTTTTTGTGGTGGGTGTTGAAGGGGTTCGCTTGGCTCTGGTCGCTTTTGCCCGAAAGCGGAGAAGTCGTGCGCGCCGTTGTTTTTGTTATGGCGTTTGCCGCGATCAATTATCTCGTGATGCTTCCTTTCGAAATCTATCGCAAATTCAAACTCGACAAAGCCTTCGGTTTTTCGAAGGAAACACCGCAGCTTTTTGTCGTCGATCAGCTCAAATCAATCGTGATGTTCGCAATTTTCGGCGGCGGTGTGACGGCGCTGCTTGCATGGATCGTCAGTCGTTATGAGACGTGGTGGTTATGGGGATTTGTATTGGTGCTGGGGACGGTACTCTTGATCAATATCGTCTATCCGACCCTGATTGCTCCGTTTTTCAATAAGTTCGATCCTTTGCCCGAAGGCGAATTGCGTCGCAAAATCGAAGCGATGATGCTGGAAGCGGGCTTGCGCAGCGACGGCATTTTCGTCATGGACGCCAGCCGTAGAGACAACCGTCTCAACGCCTATTTCGGCGGGTTGGGTAAGACCAAGCGTGTGGTGCTTTTCGATACCTTGCTTGAAAAATTGAACGACGAAGAGTTGTTGGCGGTATTGGGGCACGAGCTGGGGCACTTCTCTCACGGCGATATTTGGAAAAACATCGCGCTTACCTCGGCGATGCTCTTTGCGGTCTTTTTCCTTTTCGGTCATCTGCCGGATACGCTCTTTTTGCAGATGGGGGTTGCGCCCGAAGCGGGGGTAAAGATAGCGACGTTGGTATTGTTGCTTTCGCCGGTAAGCTTCTTTTTTGTACCTGTGATCAGTTTTCTCAGCCGTCATAACGAATATGCCGCGGATCGCCACGGTGCCGAAGTGGGCGGGAGAGAACATCTTGTAAGAGCGTTGTTGAAGCTGGTCGAAGAGAACAAGGCATTTCCCAAATCACATCCGCTGACGATCTTTTTTTACCATACCCATCCGCCGATTCTCAAACGTCTCGAAGCACTGGGATACGATGTTGAAAAAGAGGCGCAAAAGACAATAGAAGAGCCGTCGTTGCCGAAAGAGGGCATTTTCGCGTTTATCGATACCGACAGCGACACTTCGCAACGTCATTGAGAGAGTAAAATATGGTGTTTTCCGATACCGTACGTATCGAAGAAGCGTTGGATTGGACGAAGGAGGCGTTGTGTGCTTCTTGCGAACGTCCGCGTTTTGAAGCGGAGCTCTTAATGGCGTACCATTTGGGTGTCGACAGGGCGCAGTTGATATTGCGAGCATCGGATATTTTGCCCGACCCGAAGCGATTCGAGGCGTTGGTAAAACGACGTGCGGCACACGAGCCTTACGAATATATTGTCGGCGAAGCGAGTTTTTACGATATTTCGCTCTATGTCGCACCGGGTGTGTTGATCCCGCGTCCGGAGACGGAACTTTTGGTAGACGAAGCGGCGCGCATCATCGACAAAGAGGGTATCACGCATATCGCCGAAGTAGGGATCGGTAGTGGTGCGATCAGTATCGTCTTGGCGCGCAAATTTCCGCAGTTGCATATCGAAGCGACCGACATCTCCGAGACGGCGCTCGGTACCGCACGTCACAATATCGCACGTTTCGGTCTTGAAGATCGCATACGAGTGCGGCAAGGCGACCTGCTGGAAGGTGTTTCCAAAGATGTGCAACTGGTCGTCTCCAACCCACCTTACATCGCCGAAGATTTTCCGTTGGCTTCCAACGTACGCGATTACGAGCCCGCCGAAGCGCTTTACGGCGGAAAAGAGGGCGATGAGGTGCTTAGACGATTGATACGGCAGAGCAAAAAGCGGGAGATACCCTTTTTGGTCTGCGAAATGGGATACGATCAAAAAGCGTCGATTGCCGCCTTTGCGGAAGAGAACGGTATCGTCGAGGTGACGTTTTATCGCGATTTGGCGGGATGGGATCGCGGATTTGTGATGCGCTTGGTATAAAGGTAAAAACCATAAGCGAACTCGAAGGGAGGCAAGCCTATGATAGCGGTGATTCAGCGGGTATCGCGCTCATCCGTATCGGTGGAGGGCAAAGAGATAGCTCATATAGGACGCGGGCTTCAAATACTGGTCGGTGTGATGCATGACGACGACGAAAGCGACGTGCAAAAGTTGGTACGCAAAATCGTCGCATTGCGCATCTTTCCCAACGAAGCGGGAAAGATGGATCGCAATGTCGTGCAAATCGGCGGCGAAGCGCTTGTGGTGTCGCAGTTTACCTTGGCGGGGCGTATCAAAAAAGGCAACAGACCCGATTTTAGCGAAGCGATGAAACCGCAAGAGGCGGAAGCGCTGTACGAAGCCTTTGTGGCGGCGATGCGAGAACATCTGCCCGTATCGACGGGTAGATTCGGTGCGATGATGGAGGTGGAGATACGCAACGACGGACCGGTTACCATCATCGCCGATAGCAAACGATTGTAAGGACAATAACAATGAAAAAAAACTTTAGACGTGTTACGATAGCCTATTTGATTTTGCTGGGAGTGACACTCGGTGCGTCGCTCTTTGCGGGCGTTGTGGTGGCGCCGGTCGTCTTTCACGCTCACGAATGGTTGAGTGTGGGGAGTTTGAACCGTTTTCAAGAAGGGGTGATTATGACGCAAAACTTCGTACGTCTTTCCTACCTCATTGATGTGACGGTGGTGGCGATAGCGCTCTACGAAGGGTATAAATACAAGATGTTCGAGCGAGATGCGTTGACGCAGATAGCGACCTTTTTTGCGATAGCGACGGGATTGATGTTCGGGCACTATTATCTACCCGATATCGTAACGATGCAAATGGCGGGAGAGAAGATGACGCAATCGCAGGCTTTCGTCAACACACACAAAGGCAGTGAAATCGACTTCAAAATTTTTGTCGTTTCGTTGTTGGCGCTGATGGTGCAAAATATGCGTAAGGCGTGTAAATAGAATTAGGAATGAAGAATGAGGAATCGAAAAGGGTGAAAAGTGAAAAGTGAAGAGATATGGTTTTGATTTTAATGAGGAATGAGAGAATTTGGAGGCGGGGTTTTAACCCCGCATTTGCAGGACTGAAGTCCTGCCTCCTTTTAGTGAAGAGAAGAGAAGAGAGTGAAGAGATAAGGTAATAATGAGTAACGAGTAACCGAAGAGAGAAGAATGAAGAGCAATGAGTGATGAGAAAATTAAGTAGGATAAAGGTGTGAGTATGAGTGATATGCAAACGCATCCTTTCAAACCCATCGTTTTTAACGATACGCATACGTTGATACTCGGTTCGTTCCCCAGTCTCAAATCGTTTGAAAACAACTTTTATTATGCCCATCCGCGCAATCAGTTTTGGAAGATCCTCGAAGCGATCAGCGGCTATCCCGTCAACAATCGTGATCAAAAGATATGGTTGCTCAAAGAGACCGGATTGGGGCTATGGGATGTCGTAGGGCGGTGTCGTCGCGAAAATTCTGCGGATAGTTCGTTAAGCGACACGGAACCCAACGATATCGAGGGACTTTTGGCACGTTATCCCGCGATACGTAGGGTTGCTTTCACGGGCAAAAAGGCACAGTCGCTTTTTGAAAAGCATTTCGGTTTTTTGGAGATAGAGCGCATCTATCTGCCGTCTCCCTCGCCTGCCTATGCGGCGATGAAGATGGATGAAAAAATAAGGATATATGGAGAAAAATTAGGAATTAGGAATTAGGAGTTTTGGTATGTTTTTTCTTTTGTCGTTAAAAGCAATGCAGAGGAGTATAAACGATAATTATCTCTTTTTTCGTAGGTGGTACGGATGAGCGTATGGGCGATCGGCGATATACAAGGGTGCTATAAGAGTTTGCAGCGTTTGTTGCAAGCAATCGCGTTCGACGCACGTTACGATACGTTGTGGTTGGTTGGCGACTTGGTCAATCGCGGCGAGGATGCGTTGGCGGTATTGGAGTATCTCTATGGTATCCGAGATTCGGTACGTATCGTACTGGGCAATCACGATTTGACACTTATCGCCGCTTACTACGGCATCAAAAAATCCAATCCCACCATCGAACCTATCTTATCGTCGCCGATGGCGGATACGCTTGTGGATTGGTTGCGTCGTCAGCCCTTTTTATACACTGATTTCAAGTTAGGATATTGCATGGCGCATGCGGGAATATCGCCGGAGTTCGATTTGGGCATGGCGCACGCTTATGCGCGTCGTATCGAGGAGAAACTACGTAGCGACTATGCCAAAGCGTGGCTCGAAAAGATGTTTACAAACGGCGTAGAGCGATTCGACCGCAAAGCGAGTGAAGAAGATATCGACCGCTATATTGTCAGTACCTTTACTCGAATGCGTTATTGCTACAAAGACCGTAGACTCGATTTCAAACAAAAGGGTGCGCCCACTCCCGAAGTACGCGCCAAAGGGATGAAACCGTGGTTCGAGTGCGAAAATCGCAAGCCCATAGAGCTCAAAATCGTCTTCGGACACTGGTCGACACTCGGCTTTTACGAGGACGACAATGTACTGGCGCTCGATACCGGTTGTGTCTGGGGAGGAAAACTCACAGCGGCGAGACTCGATACGACGAATGAGACGACAATTGTTCAGATCGCGTGTCCCGGTGCGATGAAACCGGGGGAGGAGGGTTAGCCTCTTACGATATGTCCGACAAACTTGGACATATTGTCAAGGATCTCTCCGCCTTTGCGGAAACCTACGCCGCACGATTCGTAGGCAAAGAAGAGTCCCGCTTGATAGCGATGTCCTTCGGCATCGCTCGGCAGTTCGGTATAGGCTTGATAGATCGATTTGTGCGCATCGTAGGCGCCTTCGTTCGTTTGTATCGGTTTTCCGTCGGCATCGAGGATGGCGATACTTTCGCCTTCGCGTCCGAAAACGGGTTTGCGCACTTGTTTCGTATCGAGAGGTTCGAACGAAGCCTCCAAAAGTAGCGGATGGTTGGGAAAAAGTCGCCAGAGGATGGGAAGCAACCCTTTGCTCTGAAAGAGCAGGGTATAGGCGGGATTGAAGAGTATCGCTTTTCGGTTTTTGACAATTTGGGTCAAAAGCATTGCCAAGTCGGGTTCTTCGAGTGCGATATCCTCCCACGGTAAAAGCTTGAACCAAAGCTCGTACGGCGTGTCGTTATGGAAAATACCTTCTTCACCGTCGAACGCCACTTCGTCGACATAGGCAAACGCGGTATCGTAGCCCGCTTGCGAGGCGATATATTGGAGGAGTTTGACGGTGTTTTCCTCTTCGATGCTTCCTTTGACGGCACTAAAGAGAAACTTCCATCCCTCATAGCGCGATTCGAACAAAGAAGGATCCTCTTCGAGCGTAACGATACGTTTGAAGTTTTCCAAAAGAGCTTCGTATACGCCGTTGAATTGGGCGGTTTCGTCCATACCGTTTTGCTTGAGTAGCGCCCACTGTACGATGGCCGTCTCAAAAAGCGCGGTGGGGGTATCGGCGTTGAACTCCAGCAGTTTGATCGGTTTGCCGTCGATACCGCCTGAGAGATCGAATCGCCCGTAAAGATGCCAATGCACGTCGTTTTCCCAGCTCTCTTTGATGAGTTCGACGAGATTGAAGGGGATACCGACTTCGTGGAAAAGGTTGTTGTCGATCACGTATTGCGCCGCTTCGATATACATCTCGTATAGCGTATTGCCCGCTTCGTAGAAAGCTTCGGCTTCATCGGGCGTCATGACGAGCAATTTGTCGTCGATGTAGGGGGTGTCGTCACGATCGGTATGCCACGCAAATCCGAGTGTGTCGAGGTAGCTCTTTTCGAGCGGTGTAACGGGTTGAAGCGTCACCATCGTTAGCCACCGAAGAAACCGCGACTACCGCCGGAGTAACTTTTAGCTTTCTTTCCGAAAAAGCCGCTTTTTTTATAACTGCTTTTGGGACGCGGTTTGTTGAAACTGTTTTTGCTGCGTTGGTAGGTAGTCGGAGATTTGTATCCCGCTTTGCGCGTGTTTTGGTAAGCGGGATTGTTGAAGAGTTTGCTACCGATCCACGATCCGATAATGGCACCCGCCGCCGAAGCGAGTATCGCTTCGCCGAGACTCATGCCGCCTTGTTGTGCGATGACCGCTTCGCCTTGCGGGTTGGTAAGATTGGATTGGCCCGCATCGATTTTGGCCGCTTCACGTTCGATGAGAGCGTCCATCTCTTCTTTGGTCAGTACTTTTTCGGTACCGTCGAGCTTTTTGAGAATGATACGTGTTTCGTCAGCGGGAAACTCGTCTTTGATTTTGTATTTGCCGGGTGCCGTCTCTTCAATGACGACAAAGGCGCCTTTGGGTTTGCTCTCTTCTAGGGTTTGTTTCTGTTCGCATCCGTTCAAACCCATGGCGAGCAGTGCTGCCATACCCGTAGTTGCCGCCACGGGAAATGTTTTGAGATATTTCATAAAGCTGTCCTTTCGTCCGTTTTTTCGAAATCTTAACGTAATCGGGTAAATGGTACGTAGCGATGGAAAAACTGCTACGTTGACGAGGGGAAAGAGAGATAAAAGGTAAATCAGTCCATTTGTCTACGCATAAAAGTAGGTATGTCGAGTACCTCTTCGTTCTCCGCATTGTATCCGCCTATGACTTTGCGGTTTCCAATGGTGGAGATAGTACTGTTGACACTGCCCGTATTCAAGAGTGTCTCCTGTACTTGTTGAATCGATTTCGTAGGTTCGGGAATTGCGTTTTTGTCCTCGAAGCCCGTTGCGATGATGGTAATTTTGACTTCGTCCGGCGCCATGTTTTCGTTTGTCGTCGTACCGAATATGATGAAGGCTTCCTCGTCCGCACTCTCTTCGATGATACCCATCGCTTCGCTGATCTCCATGATGGGATAATCCGGGTGGATATCGAAGTGTACGAGTACCCCTAGTGCACCGTCGATGGAGATATTGTCCAGCAGCGGCGATTCGATGGCGGCTTTTGTCGCGTCGTAGGCCGCACTCTGTCCGGAGCTGTATCCCGTACCCATCAGCGCCAGTCCGCGATGGCTCATGACTGTTTTGACATCGGCGAAGTCTACGTTGATATCGTTGTCGCCGCCCGAGAGAATGACTTTCGAGATACCGCCTACCGCTTGTGCCAAAATGTCGTCGACGAGTTTGAAACTCTCTTTGATACCGAGATTTTGTTCGACGATGGAAAGGAGCTTTTCGTTCGGAATGACGATGATTGAATCGCTTTCGCGTTTGAGCTCTTCAAGACCTTCTTTGGCGAGTTTGGTACGCTTGCGTCCTTCGAATTTGAAAGGACTGGTAACGACGGAGACGGTCAATGCGCCCACTTCTTTCGCTGCTTGTGCGATAATGGGTGCGGCACCCGTACCCGTACCGCCGCCGAGTCCCGCCGAGATAAAGACGATATCCGCGCCGTCGAGCATCGCTTTAATTTCGTCGAAACTCTCCAGGGCGGCTTCACGTCCCTTTTCGGGCATCATGCCCGCTCCGAGACCGCGCGTAGCGTTCATTCCGAGTTGGAGTTTAAACGGCGCTAAAGAGCTTTTCAACGCTTGTGCGTCGGTGTTGGCTACGATGAGATCGATATCGGTGATGCCTTCTTGGATCATGTGATTGATCATATTGCCGCCGCCGCCGCCGACTCCAATCGCTTTGATCTTGGCGCCTTCGTTTGTTTTGTGTGTCTCTACGACAT